>NZ_RZRQ01000216.1:0-10354 GCF_003997785.1 Mesorhizobium sp. M7D.F.Ca.US.004.01.2.1
TCGTTTGGCAGATCGCCTGTTCGTCGCCGACATCGAGCCTGCCGCCGCCGACCCAGGTCTGGAACGAGGCCTATGATCTGATCGCGCATCCGTTCTTCGACAATGGCCCGCAGGATATCGGGCTCGCCTGGCGGGTGCTGATCTCGCTGCAGCGCGTTGCCATCGGTTTCGGCCTGGCGGCGATCGTCGGTGTCGCGCTCGGCGCGCTGGTCGGTCAGTCGATCTGGGCGATGCGCGGCCTCGACCCGGTGTTCCAGATCCTGCGCACGGTGCCGCCGCTCGCCTGGTTGCCGCTGTCGCTGGCTGCGTTCCGCGATTCCAGCCCGTCGGCGATCTTCGTCATCTTCATCACCTCGATATGGCCAATCATCATCAACACGGCCGTCGGCGTGCGCAACATCCCCGAGGACTACCGCAACGTCTCGCGCATCCTGCGGCTCAACCAGTTCGAATTCTTCGTCAAGATCATGGTGCCGGCCGCCGCGCCCTACATCTTTACCGGCCTGAGGATCGGCATCGGCCTGTCCTGGCTCGCCATCGTCGCCGCCGAAATGCTGACCGGCGGCGTCGGCATCGGCTTCTTCATCTGGGACGCGTGGAACTCGTCGCGGCTGCCCGACATCATCGTCGCGCTCGCCTATATCGGCGTCACCGGCTTCTGCCTCGACCGGCTGGTCGCGGCGGTCGGCGCCTTCGTCACCCGCGGCACAACGGCAAAGTGAGGAGAGGGCGATGACGGCCTATCTGAAACTCGACCATATCGACAAATCCTTCACTCGTGGTGCCCAGGTCAGCGACGTTCTGAAGGACATCAGGCTGACCATCGACAAGGGCGAATTCGTCTCCATCATCGGCCATTCCGGTTGCGGCAAGTCGACCCTGCTCAATCTGATCGCCGGGCTGACCAAAGTGTCGGCCGGCGCCGTGCTGCTTGAGGACAAGGAGGTCGACAGTCCCGGTCCCGAACGCGCCGTGGTGTTCCAGAACCACTCGCTGCTGCCGTGGCTGACCGTCTACGAAAACATCAATCTCGCGGTGTCGAAGGTCTTCGGCCGTTCGAAGAGCAAGGCCGAGCGGCATGACTGGATCATGCGCAATCTCGACCTCGTGCAGATGGCGCATGCCAAGGACAAGCGCCCGGCAGAGATATCGGGCGGCATGAAGCAGCGCGTCGGCATTGCCCGAGCGCTGGCCATGGAGCCGAAGATCCTGCTGCTCGACGAGCCGTTCGGCGCGCTCGACGCACTGACGCGCGCCCATCTGCAGGACGCGGTGATGGACATCCATTCGCGGCTCGGCTCGACGACGATCATGATCACTCATGATGTCGACGAGGCGGTGCTCTTGTCCGACCGCATCGTCATGATGACCAACGGCCCGGCGGCGACCATCGGCGAGGTGCTTGCCGTGCCGCTGGCGCGGCCACGCCGGCGCGTCGAACTCTCTTCCGACCGGACCTTCCTGCGCTGCCGCGAGGCGGTGCTGAAGTTCCTCTACGAACGCCACCGCTTCGTCGAAGCCGCGGAGTAACACCATGAGCGAAAGACTGGTCATCATCGGCAACGGCATGGCCCCCGGGCGCATGCTGGAGCACCTTTTGGAACAGGCGCCGGGCCGCTACACTGTCACCATCTTCAACGCCGAGCCGCGCGTCAATTACGACCGCATCATGCTGTCGCCGGTGCTGTCGGGCGAGAAGGCCTATGAGGAAATCATCATCCACGGCGACGGCTGGTACATCGCCAACAACATCACCCTCTACAAGGGCCACAAGATCGTCGCCATCGACCGGGCAGCGAAGACCGTCACCTCCGATCATGGTGTCACCGAGCCCTACGACAAGCTCGTCATCGCCACCGGCTCGGTGCCGTTCATCATTCCGGTGCCCGGCCACGACCTGCCGGGCGTGCTGACCTATCGCGACCTCGACGACGTGCAGGCGATGATGCTCGCTGCCCAGTCACGGGCCAAGGCGGTGGTCATCGGCGGCGGCCTGCTCGGGCTGGAGGCGGCGGCGGGCTTGAACGCACAGGGCATGGACGTCACCGTGCTGCATGTCATGCCGACGCTCATGGAACGCCAGCTCGATCCGGCCGCCGGCTACCTGCTGCAGCGTGCGGTGGAGCAGCGCGGCATCAAGGTCATCACCAAGGCCAACACACAGGCGATCACCGGCAACGGCAAGGTCGGGCAGGTGGAACTCGCCGACGGCACGATCATTCCGGCAACGCTGGTGGTGATGGCCGTCGGCATCAGGCCGAATTCGGCGCTGGCCAAACAGGCCGGCATCGCCGTCAATCGCGGTATCGTCGTCGACGCCGGCATGCGCAGCAACGACCCTGATATTTACGCGCTCGGCGAATGCGCGGAGGTCAACGGCCAGGTCTACGGCCTGGTGGCACCGCTCTACGAGATGGCGCGCGTTACAGCCAGCCAGCTTGCCGGCAACGAAGCGGCGGCCTTCGTCCATATGGACACGCCGACCAAGCTCAAGGTCACCGGCATCGACCTGTTCTCGCTCGGCGACTTTGCCGAGGGCGAGGACCGCCAGGAGATCGTGCTGCGTGACGCGGCCGCCGGCGTCTACAAGCGCCTGGTGCTGAAGGACGACCGCATCATTGGCACCGTGCTCTATGGCGAGACGGCGGACGGTGCGTGGTTCAACGATCTGAAGAAGAAGCAGACCGACATATCCGAAATGCGCGATACGCTCATTTTCGGCCAGTCCTACCAGGGGGGTGCCCCGCTGGACCCTATGGCGGCCGTTGCAGCCTTGCCGGATGATGCGGAAATCTGCGGCTGCAACGGCGTTTGCAAGGGAAAGATCACTGGTGCGATTGCGGGGAAGGGCCTGACCTCGCTCGACGACGTGCGCGCCCACACCAAGGCCTCGGCCTCCTGCGGCTCCTGCACCGGGCTGGTCGAGAAGCTGATGGTGCTGACCATCGGCGACAAATACAATCCGGCGGCGGTGCAGCCGATGTGCGGCTGCACGACGCTCGGCCATGACGAGGTGCGCCGGCTGATCATCGCCAAGCGCCTGAAGACCATTCCCGCCGTCATGCAGGAACTGGAATGGACGACCTCCTGCGGCTGCGCCAAATGCCGGCCGGCGCTCAACTACTATCTCGTCTGCGATTGGCCGGACGACTACGCCGACGACTACCAGTCGCGCTTCATCAACGAGCGCGTCCACGCCAACATCCAGAAGGACGGCACCTATTCGGTGGTGCCGCGCATGTGGGGCGGGGTGACCAACGCCGCGGAGCTGCGCGCCATCGCCGACGTCGTCGACAAGTTCGAAATCCCGATGGTCAAGGTCACCGGCGGCCAGCGCATCGACATGCTCGGCATCCGCAAGGAAGACCTGCCGGCGGTGTGGGCCGATCTCGGCCAGGCCGGCTTCGTCTCCGGCCATGCCTATGCCAAGGGTTTGCGTACGGTGAAGACCTGCGTCGGCTCGGACTGGTGCCGCTTCGGCACTCAGGATTCGACGGGCCTCGGCATCCGCATCGAGAAATTCATGTGGGGCTCGTGGACGCCTGCCAAGGTCAAGATGGCGGTGTCGGGCTGCCCGCGCAACTGCGCCGAGGCGACCTGCAAGGATGTCGGCGTCATCTGCGTCGACTCCGGCTACGAAATCCATTTTGCCGGGGCGGCCGGCCTCGACATCAAGGGCACCGAGGTGTTGGGCATGGTCAGGACCGAGGACGAGGCGCTGGAGCACATCGTGGCGCTGACCCAGATGTACCGCGAGCAGGGTCGCTATCTTGAGCGCATCTACAAATGGGCCAAGCGCATCGGCATCCCCGAGATCAAGCGCCAGATCATGGACGATGGCGACAAGCGCAAGGCCTATTACGAGCGCTTCGTCTTCAGCCAGAAATTCGCCCAGGTCGACCCGTGGTCGGAGCGCGTTTCCGGCAAGGACAAGCACGAATTCCGGCCGATGGCCTCGGTCGGGTTTGCGCAGGCGGCGGAGTGATCATGATGAACTGGATATCAATCGGCTCCCTCTCGGACATCCCGCGCCGCGGAGCGCGCTGCGTCGTCACGCCCGAGGGAAAAATCGCCGTCTTCCGTACCGCCGACGATCAGGTCTATGCCATCGACGACCATTGCCCGCACAAGGGCGGGCCGCTCAGCCAGGGCATCGTGCACGGCACGGCGGTGACCTGTCCCTTGCACAATTGGGTGATTTCGCTGGAGACGGGCAAGGCGCTCGGCGCCGACGAGGGCGCGGTGCGCAGCATTCCGGTGCGGGTCGAAGGCGAGCGTCTGTTCATTGCGCTGGAAGCGCTGGCCAGCCGCGCGGCCTGAACCATGGAGATCGACGCAGCGCGCGAGGTGAGGACCACCTGCCCCTATTGCGGGGTGGGCTGCGGCGTGCTGGCGAAGGTCGCCGCGGACGGGCAAGTGTCCGTCCGCGGCGACCCCGACCATCCGGCCAATTTCGGCCGGCTCTGCTCCAAGGGCTCGGCACTGGCCGAGACCATCGATCTCGACGGCAGGCTGCTGCATCCGGAGATCTACGGCCGTCGCGCCGGCTGGGACGAGGCGCTCGACCTTGTCGCCTCGACCTTTTCGCAGACAATCGCCGAGCACGGGCCCGATGCGGTCGCTTTCTATGTCTCCGGCCAGTTGCTGACCGAGGATTATTACGTCGCCAACAAGCTGATGAAGGGCTTTGTCGGCTCGGCCAACGTCGACACCAATTCGCGCCTTTGCATGGCATCGTCGGTTGCCGGCCACCGCCGCGCCTTCGGCTCCGACACCGTGCCGGGAACCTATGACGATCTGGAGCTTGCCGACCTGATCGTGCTGGTCGGCTCCAACCTCGCCTGGTGCCATCCCGTGCTCTACCAGCGCATCGCGGCTGCCCGGGAAAAGCGACCGGAGGTGAAGATCGTACTGGTCGACCCGCGCCGCACCATGACCGCTGATATTGCCGACATGCATCTGGCAATCGCGCCCGATGGCGACGTCGCTTTGTTCACCGGGCTGCTCGCTTATCTCGGCCAGCACAACGCGCTCGACCGCGCCTATATCACGGCGCACACGACCGGCTTCGGGCAAGCGCTGTTCGCCGCCTCCGTGCTCGACCTTGCCGGCGTCGCCGCCGCCACGGGCCTGAGCGAGGACGAGCTTGGCCGCTTCTACGGCCTGTTCGCGGCGACGCCGAAAACAGTGACGGTCTACAGCCAGGGGGTGAACCAGTCGTCCTCGGGCACCGACAAGGTCAACGCCATCATCAACTGCCATCTCGCCACCGGCCGCATCGGCAGACCGGGGGAAGGGCCGTTCTCGGTGACCGGCCAGCCCAACGCCATGGGCGGCCGCGAGGTTGGCGGCATGGCCAACATGCTCGCCGCCCATATGGAAATCGAAAACCCAGAGCATCGCGAGCGCGTGCAGCGCTTCTGGAATGCGCCGGCCATTGCCGGAAAGCCCGGCCTGAAGGCGGTCGAGATGTTCCAGGCGCTGGCCGAGGGGCGCATCAAGGCGCTGTGGATCATGGCCACCAATCCGGTCGATTCGATGCCGGACGCCGATGCCGTCGAAGCGGCGATCAAGGCCTGCCCGTTCGTCGTGGTGTCGGACGTGCTGGCCGAGACCGACACCGTCCGCCACGCCCATGTCCGGCTGCCCGCCGCTGCCTGGGGCGAAAAGGACGGCACCGTCACCAATTCCGAGCGCCGCATCTCACGCCAACGCGCTTTTTTGCCCATGCCCGGCGAGGCAAGGCCCGACTGGCTGATTGTCGCCGAGGTGGGCATGCGGATGGGGTTTGGCGGGGCGTTTTCCTATGAGACCCCGGGGGAGGTTTTTGCCGAGCACGCCGCTTTGTCGGGGTTCGAGAATGACGGCGCGCGGGATTTCGATATTGGCGCTTATGGGGAGATCGATGGGGAGGGGTATGAGGCACTTGAACCGTTCCAGTGGCCAGCGCCCAGTCGTGCCGACCCCTTCTGGCCTGCCGGCCATCTCCCCCTCGAGGGGGGAGATACGCAGCTTCGCGGCCTGCGCACATCCAGCAGCGCAGGAGATTGGCGAAAGCCGAGCGGCGAGCTGATCTCCCCCCTCGAGGGGGAGATGGCCGGCAGGCCAGAGGGGGTCGGCACGACTGAGCTCCAACCTATTCGCTTCTTCGCCGACGGCGGCTATTTCACACCCGACCGCAAGGCGCGCTTCATTGCGATCCGCCCAACCACGGAAATCCGCACCAGCCCCGACTATCCGCTGATCCTCAACACCGGCCGTATCCGCGATCATTGGCACACCATGACACGGACGGGCAAAAGCCCGCGGCTGTCGCAGCACATCGCCGAGCCCTTCGTCGAAATCCACCCGGTGGATGCGCAACGCTTCGGCATCGGCGACGCCGACATCGCGCGCGTTTCCAGCCCGCGCGGCGACGTGCTGGTGCGCGCTCTGGTGACGGCACGCCAGCGCCAGGGCAGCCTGTTTGCGCCAATGCACTGGACCGATCAGTTTGCCGCGAAGGGCCGGCTCGACACGCTGACTGCGCCGCTGACCGATCCCATTTCCGGCCAGCCGGCGCTGAAACATGTCGCAGTCCGCATCGAGAAATTCGCTGCTAAAGCCTTTGGCTTCGCCGTGACGCGGCAGAGGCCGGCGCCTGATACCGCGGCCTACTGGGCGGTGGCCAAATGTAACGGCGGCTGGCGGGTCGAATTGGCCTTTGCCGATGACGACATCGACTGGGCCGGCTTTGCCGGGTCACTGTTCGGCGCGTCAGCGGGTGCCGAAATGTCAGCCTATCATGACAGCGACGCCGGCCAGCATCGCATCGCCGCCTTCGACGGCGATCGATTGTCAGGCGCCCTGTTCGTCGCGCCCGGCCCGGTCGCCGTGTCGCGCGGCTGGGCGGCGGAACAGCTGAGCGCCGATCATGTCGACCGGCGCGGCAGGCTGGCGATCGTGGCCGGGCGGCCGGGCGGGATCGATGTCGACCGCGGCGCCATCGTCTGTTCCTGTTTCGGCGTCGGCGCCAACCAGATCGCGGAAGCGGTGCGCCGCGGCTGCGGCAGCGTCGCGGCAATCGGCGCGGCCCTGCATGCCGGCACGAATTGCGGCTCATGCCGCGCCGAGATTAGGGTTATTGTCGACGCACAGAGTCTCCAAGCAGCCGAGTGATTGTCCTCGCCAAGGGGCCTGCGCGACGGTGCTTGTTGGGCTATGGTGGCGCAAGCGTGCAGCGTCAGCACGAATCGTCTTCAGTCAGGGTCATCCAAATGGCAAATCCCCCGCGCCGACCGACAAATCCGATGACTGCCGCCGAAGCGGCTTTCAAGCCGGTGAAGAAGCCGGTCGCCCCGGTCCGCGAGCCTACGGCCGCTCCGGGTGTCAGGGAGCTTGTTTCGATCCGGATCGACCGCGCCGTGCTGGACCATTTCCAGGAGGATGGTCCTGGCTGGCAGGACCGCATCAACGACGCCTTGCGGCAAGCGATAGAAGGCAAGCCTGCTGTCACCGGGGATGATCGTTCAGACGACGAGTAGCGGCTGTTCCAGCCGGCTCACGCTTCGAAGTGCAGGATATAGAGCTTGCGCGTCTTCTCGTGGATCGTCCATTCGCCTTTCCAGCCTTTCGGCAGCACCAGCATTTCGCCGGCGCCAACATCCTCGCTGCGGCCATCGGGACTATGCAGCGAGACCCGTCCTGAGACGATGTGGCAGGTTTCGGAATTGCTGTCGCGCGATGCGGTGAACCGGCCCGGCGTGCATTCCCAGACGCCGACTTCCAGTGTGCCGTCCGGCGACGTCCACAGCGTCTTCGACGCTTCGAGCTGATTGCCGCTGATCGAGGTCGGCTTGGGCTCGGGCTCGCCGAGATCGATAGCGGCGAGATGGGCGAAGGTCTGAAAGTCGGTCATGGCGGGTCTCCAGGCAGGCACTGAAAATGCAGAAGGTTTTTGGAATCGTTCCGAAGGCTCAATGCCCGGTGATGCGGTCGGCGATCGCGGCCAGTTTCGACGTGTGCTGGAGGCCGGCCTCCTCGCGCTCGTCGGCGACGCGGTAGAGCTGGTACATCGAGTGGACACCGAGCCAGCGCATCGGCTCGGGCTCCCATTTGCTGACCTTGCGGTTGACCCAGGGCAGGCGGGTCAGTTCGGTGTCGCGGCGCAAGATGAGATCACGCAGCGTGCGGCCTGAAAGGTTGGAGCTCGACACGCCGAGCCCGACATAGCCGCCGGCCCAGCCAATGCCGGTCTCAAGGTCGAGACCAGCCGTCGTGCACCAGTCGCGCGGGACGCCGAGCACACCGCACCAGGCGTGGTCGATGCGAAGCCTGGCTGTCTGCGGCAGAAGGCGGATGAGGATGGCGTGCAGGCTTTCGATGGTCGCCTGCTGCGTCTGGCCGCGCACGTCGGTCTGTGAGCCGTAGCGATACGGCACGCCGCGCCCGCCCATGGTGATGCGGCCTTCCCTGGTGCGCTGCGCGTAGCAATAGGCGTGCGCGGCGTCGCCCAGGAGCTCATGGCCTTGCCAGCCGATCTCGTCCCACAGCGACTGCGGCAGCGGCTCGGTGATGATCTGCGCGCTGTTGAGCGGCAGCCAGAGCCGCTCATTGCCCGAGATGCCGGCCGTGAACCCTTCGGTGGCGCGGATGATGATCGGTGCGCGCACGGTGCCGCGGTTCGTCGTGACCTTGCCCTTCTCGATGCCGGTCACGGTGGTCTGTTCATAGATCGGCACGCCGAGCCGCTCGACGGCTTCGGACAGGCCGCGCACCAGCTTGGCCGGCTGCACGCGCGCGGTGCCGTGGTGGATATAACCGCCAAGCACATTTTTGATGTTGATGCGGGCCTTGGCCTCTTCCTGGCCAATCAGGCTGACGCGGTCCTGCGGTACGCTCCAGCCGATCGCATCGGCATAGGCGGCCTTGATCCGTTCGAGCTGCGGCGGGTTGGTGGCGACCGTCAGATTGTCGACGCGGCGGATGTCGGCATCAATGCCTTCGGCCTCGGTCACCTTGATCACTTCATCGACCGTGCCATGCATGGCGGTTTCCATGTCGATGACGGCGCCGCGCGTCGACATCTGCAGATATTTCTCGCGCGACCAGCTGAAGCCGCCGGACAGCCAGCCGCCATTGCGGCCCGACGCGCCGAAGCCGGCGAACTCCCGCTCGACGATGGCGATGCGGATCGAAGGATCGGCCTTCTTCAGATAGTAGGCCGTCCACAGCCCGGTGTAGCCGGCGCCGACGATGCAGACATCGGCTTCGATATCCCCCGGGAGCGGCGCGCGATAGGCCGGCAGGCCGATGTCGGCATACCAGAACGAGACGTTGCCGTTGACTTTGGCGTCCATGTCTAAAAATCCTGCGGGGAAAAAGAGCGGTCAGGTCATCGTCATGTCGGCGCGGTTGTCGTCGGCAAGAAGTTTTGCATCGACGACGGACCAGCGCAGATCGACTGTGTCACCAATCGAGAACGGTGCGGCTTCCAGCGACGAGCGCACGATGGCGACCGAGCCATCGCGAAGCGTCACCTGGTATTTCGAACCCGACCCCAGATAGATCGCCTCGCTGACTTCACCGGTGAGGCTGTTCTGCCCTGCGGTCAAAGGCGTTTTTGCGCTGGCAAGCGAGAGCTTTTCCGGTCGCAGCAGGACCACCGGCTTCTGGCCGCCGGCGAGCTTGCCGCCGGCAACGATCTTCTGGCCGGCGATCGTCAGGCTGGTCTCGTTTCCGGACGTCTGGGCATCGCCGCGCAGGCTGGTCGATTCGCCGATGAACTTCGCTACGAACAAGGTCGTCGGCTCGTCATAGAGCTGGCGGCCCGTTCCCACCTGTTCGATGCGTCCCTGGTTGAACACGGCGATGCGGTCGGAAAGCACCAGGGCCTCTTCCTGATCATGCGTGACGTAGACGAAGGTGGTGCCGAGTTCGCGGTGGATACGCTTGATTTCCAGCTGCAGCCATTCGCGCAGTTTTTTGTCGAGCGCGCCGAGCGGCTCGTCCATCAGGAGCAGCGGCGGATCGAAGACGATGGCGCGCGCCAGCGCCACGCGCTGCTGCTGGCCGCCAGAGAGTTCGGCTGGATAGCGATGCGCGAAATCGGCCATCTTGACCATATCGAGGGCGCGCGCGACTTGGCGATCTCGCGCCGGCTTGTCCATGCCGCGCAAGGTGAGGGGATAGGCGACGTTCTTGCCGACCGTCATGTGCGGAAACAGCGCGTAATGCTGAAAGACGACGCCGATGTTGCGCTTGTGCGCCGGCAGAGCGACGATGCTTTTGCCGCCGACGGCGAGGTCGCCGGCGGTGAGGTCGGTGAAACCCGCGACGACGTTGAGCGTGGTGGTCTTGCCCGAGCCGCTGGGTC
>NZ_RZRQ01000217.1:0-10256 GCF_003997785.1 Mesorhizobium sp. M7D.F.Ca.US.004.01.2.1
ATCGTCTGGCGGGCAAGGTGTGCCAAATCGACCGGCCGTGACCGCCTTGGTCCGGATACGTCGCCCCCGGGCATTGAGAAGGCAATGCCGCTTTCGCCACGCATGAACTCGAACTCCGTTTCTTCGATCGCCCAAAAACCTAGGCGAATCCAATGGACAACGGGTTAATGAATGGCCCGGAAAAATGTTGCCAAAACGGCGCCCAAATCACGGTTGCGTTAACCTTATATTTAAAGTTTTACGTATCTCGCGGAATGCATGTTTTCTTTACCCCCCTGTGTCATTACGATACGAGGGGTCCATTTTCAGCCTCCTGCGCGTGGTACGACAAACAGAATTATAAGCCCGCGGCAGCTAGTACAGGGTAGCGAAGGCATGGCAAAGAAACCAACGACGACGAGAACTCTCGACAGCGAAGTGGCCAGGGAACTGGAAAAGGCGCTCGATCTCGACCTCAGCAATGATGTCGGCAGCGGCGACCTCGACATCGCGGCATCGATGGAGGATCTGGAAGCGCAGATATCCCAGGCCGCCGACGAGCTGGCGCGCGAGGGACGCAATCAGAAACCAGAGTCCGTGGTCAATCAGAGCCAAGTCCAGAACCAGGCCGCAAAACCCGCGCCAAAGGCCAAGCCTGCCGAGTTGCGCCCCGTGGAAACACGCAATGGCGCCCAGCCCGCGGGTTTCGCGCCGGCCAATGACGATCGCCAGAAGGACTACAAGACGCTCCTGCACAGCCTCAACAGGCGTGCCTCGAACACCATTTACTGGGTCGTTGCCTTCGTTTCGCTCGCCTGGTTCGCCGGCGCCGGTGGCTTGGCCAACCTCCTTTTCGGACCGAGCATCTGGAGAATCCGCACGCTCGACCAGTTCCTTGCCCGTCCGGAGCTGATCGGCCTGGCGGTCGCGGCGATCGTGCCCGTCATCCTGTTCTGGGCCTTCGCGGCAATGATTCGCCGGGCCCAGGAAATGCGCATCGCCGCCCAGTCGATGACCGAAGTGGCTTTCCGCCTGACCGAGCCGGAAAACCTTGCCCAGGATCGCGTCATGATGATCGGCCAAGCCGTTCGTCGCGAGGTTGCAGCCATGGGCGAAGGCATCGAACGCACGCTTGCCCGCGCCGTCGAGTTGGAAACTCTGGTCCACAGCGAAGTTAACCAGATCGAACGCTCCTATTCCGAGAATGAATCCCGCATCCGTTCGCTGGTCGATGGGCTTGGCAGCGAGCGCGAAGCCGTCGTCACTCATGCCGAGCGCGTCCGCGCTTCGATCACCGGTGCGCACGAGACACTGAAGGATGAGATCGGGGCCGCCTCCGACATCATCCGCGACTCGATCCTCAATGCGTCGACTAAATTGTCGATGACGATCACCAATTCCGGCGACACGCTCATCGACCGCATCAACGAAAGCTCGATGTCGATCTTCGATTCGGTGGAAGGCCGGCTCGATTCGATCACCGACCGGCTGTCAACCTCGGGTGAGGCTTTCGCCAGCCTTCTCGATACCCGCATTGCCAAGCTGACGGACACCACGGACGGCCTGACACGGTCGTTGACCGATCTGCTCGACGATCGCACCACCGGCATGGTGTCCCTGCTTGGCGGCGCGGCGCGCACCCTCAATTCCGAATTCGAGGCCAGCCTCAACGGCATCGAGCGGACGCTCGCCGAACGCGGCCAGGCGCTGATCAGCGAATTCCAGACCCGCGCCGAGGCGCTGGACACCGGAACGCAGAAGCTCAATGCGGCACTCGAGGCCCGCGCCCGCCAGATCAACGAGACGCTGGTCGAGCGCGCCCGCGAAATCGCCCACACCTTTGCCGAGAGCAAGGACACGCTGTCGGCGATGATCGATCAGGGCAAGACCCAGATCGGCGCCGACATGGCCGACATCGTCACCTCGACCTCCTCCATGCTCGAAGCCCGCGCCAGCGACTTCGCCGGACGCATGGAAGCCGCCCGTCACGTCGTATCGCGTTCGTTCGACAGCGACATCCAGCGGCTCGCCGACGCCCGCGTCGGCATCGAGGAAGCTGTCGAGAACCACAGCAGAAAACTGTCCGAAAGCCGCGAGCGCATGGCTGAGGCCATGCAGGCCGATCTGGCGAAGTTCGCCGAGGGCCGCGCCGGCATCGATGCGGCGGTGACCAACCAGGTGCAGAAGCTGGCCGAAGGCCGCAGCCTGATCTCGCGCGCCCTCGAAGAAGACCTGCGCAAGGTCAATGAATCGCGGGCTGCCATCGATGCATCGCTCGGCAGCCATCTCGAAAGGCTGGAAGAAGGCCGCAACAGGCTCTCCACGGCCCTGAACGAAGACTCCGGGAAACTGGTGCAAGCTCGTACGATCATTGATGAAATGGTCGCCGGGCATGTCGGAAAGCTCGCCGAGGGCCGCAACATTCTGTCGCGCGCCCTGGAAGCCGATCTCGGCAAACTGTCCGACAGCCGCGCCGGCATTGACGGTCTGGTCGCCGGTCAGGTCGAGAAGATCGCCGAGGGCCGCGCCGTGCTCGCCAAGGCGTTGGAAAACGATATCATCGGCATCAAGAGCCTCATCGAAACCCATTCCGCCAAACTGGCGGAGGACCGCACGCAGCTTTCCCATTCGCTCGACAACGATCTGTCCGGCATACGCGGCCTGATCGAAGGCCATTCGGGACGGCTGGCCGAGGACCGCAGCCTGCTGTCGCAGACCCTTGAAGCCGACCTTGCCAAGCTCGCCGAAAGCCGTTCCAGCATCGACGGTCTGGTCGCCGGTCAGGTCGAGAAACTGGCCGAGGGCCGCGACATTCTCAAGCGCGCGCTGGAATCCGACCTGAACACGATCAAGGGCGTTATATCAAGCCAGTCGGACAAGCTGGCCGAGGATCGCGGGCAGCTTTCGCGGGTCTTGGAAACCGACCTGCAGAACGTGAACAGCGTCATCGCCGATCACATGAACAAGCTGGTTCAGGATCGCTCCGCCCTGTCCAAGGCCCTTGAGGATGACCTCGCCAAGCTCGCCGACAGCCGCTCCAGCATCGACGGGCTGGTCGCCGGTCAGGTCGAGAAGCTGTCCGAGGGCCGAGATATCCTGCGGCGCGCTCTGGAAGCCGACCTCAACGCGATCAAGGGCACCATTGCCGACCAGTCGCAGAAACTGGTCGATGACCGGGCACAGTTCGCCCGGGCGCTCGAGGCTGATCTCGAAAGCGTCAACGGCCTGGTCAACAGCCATTCCGAACGGCTCGTCCAGGATCGTGCAACGCTGTCGAAAGCGCTCGAGGCCGACCTCGAAAACGTCAACGGTCTGATCAACAGCCATTCCGAACGGCTCGCACAGGATCGTTCGACCCTGTCGAGGTCACTTGAGGCCGACCTCGAAAACGTCGGCGGCCTTGTCAACAGCCACGCGGAAAGGCTTGTCCAGGAACGTTCGACCCTGTCGAAGGCGCTCGAGGAGGATCTCGCCAAGCTGGCCGAAAGCCGCTCCAGCATCGACGGCCTGGTCGCCGGCCAGGTCGAGAAACTCGCCGAAGGCCGCGACGTTCTCAAGCGCGCGCTAGAAGCCGATCTGGCCAAGTTGGCCGAAAGCCGCTCCAGCATCGACGGTTTGGTCGCCGGTCAGGTGGAGAAACTGGCCGAGGGCCGCGACATTCTCAAACGCGCCCTCGAAGCTGACCTGCAGAAGCTGACCGAAAGCCGCAGCGATATCGACGACGTCATTGCCGGACATGTCGGCAAGCTGTCCGAAGGTCGCAATATGCTGACCCGCGCGCTGGAAGACGATCTCGGCAAGCTCGCCGAGTCCCGCAGGGACGTCGACCGCTCGCTGTCGGGCCATATCGATCAGATCGCCGCCAGGAGCACCGATATCTCCGCGGCAATCGCCGGGGATGTCGAAAAGATCGAGCAGGCCTTCAGCCGTCAGACCGGCATCATCGAGGAACGCGCCGGCACCATGGAGCGTGCGCTTTCGACAGGTGTCGACAACGTCCGCGCCGTGCTCGAGAAGAGCGCCGTGTTTGTCGCCGGCGCCCTGCGCGAAAAGGTGCTGGAAGTCACCAGCACGCTGCATGAGCAGGCCGGTGCGGCGTTCAGTGACGCCGACCGCAAGATCGCCGAGCGCGCCGAGCAGACCTCTGCCGCCTTGCTGGCGCGGGCCGAGGACATCGCCCGCACCTTCGAGGACGCCGATCGTCGACTGCACGCCCGTGCGGAAGATACGTCGAACGCCTTGCTTGCCCGCGCAGACGACACGTCCAGCTCGCTGCTGGCCCGTGCCCATGAAACCGCTGATCAGCTGGCTGCTCGCGCAAGTCAGATCGCCGGCACCTTCGAAGCGGCGGACCAGAAGCTCGCCGCCCGCGCCCAGGAAACCGCCGATCAGCTGACCGCCCGGGCTCAGGACACCGCCGACCATCTGGCAGCTCGTGCAAGCGAGATTGCCGGCACGTTCGATGCCGCCGACCAGAAGCTGGTCGCCCGCGCCATCGAGACGGCCCAGTCGCTGGCCGCGCGCGCCGGCGACATCCTGCGCAACTTTGAAGGCGCCGACCAGCGGCTCGGCATGCGCATCGGCGAATCGGCCGAAGCGCTTGCCGCGCGTGCATCGGACCTCGGTCGCATCTTCGATGCCGCCGACCAGCATTTGGTCTCGCGCATCGCAGAAGGTTCGGAAGCGCTGTCGAGCCGTGCCTCGGAAATCGGCCGCATCTTCGACGACGCGGATCAGCGTCTGGTGTCGCGCATCGCCAACAGCACCACCACGATCGGCGAGCATGCCGAGACCATCGTCGGCGCCTTCGCCGATACCGAGCAAAGGGTCGCCGAACGTGCCAGGCGGACCGGCCAGGAAATGGCCGTGCATGCCCGCGAAATCGAGCAGGCGCTTGCCGGCGCCGACGAGCGGCTCGCATCGAGCGCGGCAGCCGCCGCCGCCCGTGTCGAAGAGCAGATCTCAGGCGTCGAGAACCGCCTCGCCTTCACGGCCGAGACGATGGGCCAGAAGCTCAACGAGCAGGTGTCGAATGCCGAGGCGCAACTCGTCTCGCGCGCCAATGTCATCGCGGAGACCTTCACCGCGGTTGGCCAGCATATCGGCCAGAGCACCAACGATGCCGCCAAGACCATCGGCGCCAACACCCGCGAACTCAACACCATGCTCGCGGCACGTTCGGCCGAAATGTCGAAGATCCTCGACGAAACCGCACGGCCTTTGGTCGAGCGCTTCGCCCAGGGCGGCTCGGAACTGCAAAAGAGCATGGAAGAGGTCACCGAACGCGCCACCGAGAAGCTGCGCAGCGAGAATGCCGCACTTGTCGACGCTCTCGCCAGCCGCACCGCCGAAACCTTGTCGGCGGTCGAAGGCGCTCGCTCGTCGCTGTCCGACAGCGTCGCTGATCTCATCGGCCGCATGACCAAGTCCAGCTCGCAGCTCGGTCAGCTGATCGAGCAGGCCGCGGTCAATCTCGGCCAGGTCGATGAGCGCCTGAGCGGCAGCACGCAAAGCTTCGCCGCCACCACCGAGAAGGCTGCGCAGACCTTTGCCAGCTCGGCACGTCTGGTCGATTCGAACACGACAAGGCTGACGGAACTGTCGTCGTCCACCTTGCGCGAGGTCGCGTCGATCGCCACCAAGTTCGACGAGCACAGCCGCCTGCTGTCCAGCGCTTCGGACCTGTTGAGCTCTGCCCAGAGCAACCTCGAGCACACGCTCGAAAGGCAGTCGTCGCTCGAAGACCTCGCCGTCGGCCTGGTCAAGAAGTCGGAAGATCTCGAAAGGGTCATGCGTTCGTTCGAAAATCTCGTCGGGCAGACGCTGCAGAACGCCGAAGGCAAGACGATGGAGTCGGCCGACAAGATCCGCATCGCCATCACCGACGTCGTCGATTCGGCCACCAAGCGTTTCGCTGATGCGACCGAGGAGATGCGGCGCACCGCGGGCTCGATCAAGAGCGAGCTCGACCTGACCCGCGCCGAGCTCAAGAAGGGCGTCATCGAGATGCCGGAAGAGGCAAAGGAATCGACCTCGGCCATCCGCCGCGCCGTTTCCGAGCAGATCAACGCCCTGAAGGAGCTTTCTGACATCGTTGCGAAGTCCGGCCGCGGCGGCGATGGGTCCGAGCCACGCAATCTGCGTCCCGCGCCGCAAGCGCCGGCCCCACGCGCCGCCGAGCCGCCGCGTCGCGCACCGGCTCCGCAGCCGGAGCTGCGCACGCCTCAGGCGCCCTTGGGCGGCCCTGCATTGCGCGGCACGCTCGATCTTGAGCGTCCGGCCGAGACGGCACCGCGCCAGCGTCCAGACACCAACGCCCGCACGCCTCAGGGCGGCTGGGTGCGCGATCTGCTCACTGCGGCGTCGAATGACGAGGACCTGAGGTCGGTAACACCGTCGGCGCCTGCGGAAGCACCGCGCGCGGCTCCTGCCCAGCGCTCGCCCCTGCATGTCGTGGAATCGCTGAACTCGCTCTCCGTCGATATCGCACGAGCCATCGACCACGATGCTTCGATCGAGTTGTGGAACCGCTACCGGCGCGGCGAGCGTGACGTGTTCACAAGGCGGCTCTACACGCTGAAGGGCCAGCAGACGTTCGACGAGATCCGTCGCAAGTATCAGGCGGAGGCCGAGTTCCGCGCCGCCGTCGACCGCTACTGCGACGATTTCGAGAAGCTGCTCAAGGATGTCTCGCGCAATGACCGCGACAACATCATGGCGCAGACCTACCTGACCTCGGATACCGGCAAGGTCTACACCATGCTGGCCCACGCCAGCGGCCGTCTGCATTGATCAGCCGATAGGGCAACAAACGAAAGGCGGGAAATTTCCCGCCTTTTTCATTTCGACCGATTTGGCTGTTGGCGCGCCTGCGGCGCCGCGTCCCTTGCGGTAGCACTGTCAGAAGTGCTGTGCGATCAAACTTTTACGGAAATCAGATGACCGAATCCGTCCAGCGCACGATCTGCTTTGCGGCATCACCGAACGCATTGTCGAGTGCGCTGACATAGGCGGGATTGCCGCTGCCCGAAACCGGTGCGGATGCGGTGAAGCTCTTGGAGGCACGCACCTCGCCATTGCGGTCGTTGAGGATGCGCACGAACAGATCGACTTCGGCATGCTCGCCGCCGTCGACACGAACCTCAAAGGATCGGACCTCGACGATCACCTGATAGTCAATCGCCAGGCCCTCGCCCGGCTTGCCGACGCCGGCAAAGCTGCCCGAACGCTGGAACGTCTCGGCGAGCCGCGCCTGCACGATCAGCGGCAGCCGGTCGGCCCATTGCGCGCCCTTGAGATACTGGATCGAGCGATCCGACGGCTTGATGACGATGTTCTGGCTGTCCAGCGCCTTGAGCGCCGACGGCTGCGCGATCAGGATCTGGCGGCGGCTGTGGCCATGTGCCTCGACCGTAGGCGCCGACAGCTCGAACGTATCGAGCGGCGCGGGCTTGCCGCCCAACGCCGCGCAGCCGGCTAGCGTCAGGGCAAGCAGTGCCGCAGCCGATGACAAGCCGCCCGTTTTCACCCACACAGACTTCACGCGCGATCCCCGTTGTCCCCGGATCGTAAGATCGACCCGCTTTCGCGGCTCATGTTCTTGGGGCTCGCCGACGCCGAAGTCAACGCCGCGCCCTGCCATCGAACTGCCGAACCTCGCCATCGCCACCCGAAAGGATGCGCTGCGGATTGCGGCTGAGATCGGTCACCGCTTCCTCGATGCGGCTGATCGAACGGCGGCTGTCCTGCACCAGCGCCTCGACATTCGAAAGCCCCTGGCCCGAGAAGCGCGCCAGATTGTCGGTGATGACGCCCAGGCGGGAATTCAGCGTGTCGGCAACCTGCTTGAACGACTTCAGCGTCGCCCTGGCATCCGCCATCACACCGTCGGCCTGCCCCGAGCCGAGCAAAGTGTCGACCCTGGCGAGGATGCCGTCGACACGCACCGAGGCGTCGTTGAGCCGCTGCGCCAGTTGCTTGGCATCCTTGATCGTCTGGTCGATATCGTCGGCCCGGTTGGCGAACTTGTGGGTCACCTCTGCGATGTCGGCGGCGGCCTTGTCGGCGCTTTCGCTGGCCTTCTGGATATTGGCAAGTGCCGAGCGCACCTGCGTCGGGTCGATGCCGTCGAGCACGCCGTCGACCTTGGCCAGCGTGCCTTGCGTCTGCTTGGCGAAATCGTTGACGGACCCAACCGCGGTATCGACATTCTTGATCACGCCGTCGAGCTGTTTCGAAGTCTCCTTGAGGTTCCCAGTCACCGTGTCGACATTGGCGACAATGCTCTTGATCTTGTCCTTGTCGACGGCATTGAGAAGGCCTTCGGCTGCCTTCAGCGTGCCATCGAGCTTTCCGGAAACGCCTTTCAGCTCATCCGCCAGCGTGCTGGCGGCGGACAGGAACTTGTCGATGCCGTCCGAATTCTTGGCCAGCGCATCCGAGAAGGTCTGCACGTTCTGCACGGTCTGCGTCAGCGGCCCGCGAACGTCCTTGGTGAAGCCTTCGAGTTCCGTCAGCACCTTGTCGGCGCGGGTAAAAATGTTCTGCGCCGTTTGCAGCAAATTGGTCACCGCTGACGGGTTGGCGACGATCTCGGCGACCTTGCCTTCCTTTTCCGCCTGGTCGAGGAGCTTTACTTCCTTGGGGTCGGCGCCCTTGAGTTCGATGTTGGCCTGCCCGGTCAGGCCGGCAAGCCCGATATCGGCCTGCGTCGACTTGGTGATCGGCGTCAGGCGGTCGATCTCGGTGTCGGCGATGGCAACCGTCGGATTGTCGACGTCGATATAGACACGCTTGACGTCGCCAACCTTGACGCCATTGAACAGCACGAAACTACCGCGGCCGAGCCCGGAGGCCGAGCCCGGAATGCGCACGCGCAGCAACGTCGTCTCGCCCTTGTCGCCGATCGCCGCCGTCCAGTAGACGAAGGCGAACGCCGCCAGGATCGCAGCCAGCGTGAAAATGCCGACAATGACGTAGTTGGCTCTGGTTTCCATTGTCCCACTTATGGCTATGCGCGCGCCGCAAGATCAAGTTGCCGGGCGCGTTTTCCGCGGAAATAGGACTTTACCCACGGTTCCTCGCTCTTCAGCATGTCGTCGATGGTGCCTTCGACGAGCACTTTCTTGTTGCCAAGTACGGCCACCCGGTCGCAAGCGGTGAAAAGCGTGTCGAGATCATGCGTCACCATGTAGACGGTCAGGTCCATCGTATCGCGCAGCTTGACCACCAGTTCGTCGAATTCCGCCGCGCTGATCGGATCCAGACCCGACGTCGGCTCGTCGAGGAAGACGATGTCGGGGTCGAGCGCGAGCGCCCGCGCCAGTGCGGCGCGCTTGATCATGCCGCCGGACAGTTCGGACGGGAATTTCTGCGCCGCATCGGGCGGCAGCCCGACCAACTCGATCTTGAGCAATGCCAGTTCGTCCATCAGCTTTCGCGGCAGGTCGAGGTATTCGCGCATCGGCACCTGGACATTCTCCAGCACTGTCAGCGCCGAAAATAGGGCACCGTGCTGGAACAACACGCCAAGCCGCATGTCGATGCGCAGGCGCTCGATGTCACTCGCCTTCTCGACATCGACACCGAACAGCTTGATCGTGCCCGACTGCTTGCGCGTCAGGCCGAGAATGGTGCGCAGCAGAACCGACTTGCCGGCACCCGAGGCGCCAACAAAGCCAAGGATCTCGCCGCGCCTTATGTCGAGTGACAGCTTGTCCAGGATGAGCTTGTCGGCGAAGGACACGCTGATGTCGTGCGCGGAAAGCACGATGTCGCCCTCGCCCGCATCGTTCGCCAGTGTATCAGCCCTTTTCCTGCCTCGCAGCTTCATCTCAGAACTCGATCGCTGCGTAGAAAATGGCAAAAAGCCCGTCGAGGATGATGACGACGAAGATCGACTTCACCACCGAGGCGGTGACGTGCTGGCCCAGCGATTCCGCGCTGCCGCCAACCTTCATGCCTTCGACCGAGGCGATCGTGCCGATGATCATCGCCATGAATGGCGCCTTGATCAGGCCGGCAAAGATCGTGCTGAGGTCGATGGCGACGCGCAGCCTGTCGATGAAAGCAGCCGGCGGGATGTCGGAATAGAGCCACGCGGCCAGGATGCCGCCGCCGAGTGCGGCGAAATTGGCAATGATGGTCAGGCACGGCAAGGCGATGACCAGCGCAACGAGCCGCGGAAAGACCAGGACGCCGATCGGGTTGAGCCCGATGACCTTCAGCGCGTCGACCTCCTCGCGCATCTTCATCGAACCGATCTCGGCGGTGATCGC
>NZ_RZRQ01000218.1:0-10249 GCF_003997785.1 Mesorhizobium sp. M7D.F.Ca.US.004.01.2.1
GCGGTGTTCCTGGCGACCGAGCCGGGTTTGACCGGCCCGCGCGGGCCCTATGCATCGACGCTTTTGGCCGCGCCTGGGGAGCGCGTTGCGCCGGCGGAGGCGGTGGCGGAAGCAGAGAGGCTGGCGGGACTTCAGGTCCTTGGCAGGCCCAATGCTGGTAAGAATTGAATTCAATCGGGAGGCTAGCGCTGCCCCTCATTGCCCTGCTGGGCATTTCTCCCCGTGAACGGGAAAGAAGCTGGCGGCAACGCCGGCACCTTCTTTGCAACGCTGAGAATTGCCGGAATCATCAATAAAGGCGTCCTTCTCCCCGTTCACGGGGAGAAGATGGCGGCAGCCAGATGAGGGGCGGCGCGGCGTTTGTGATTGAAACAAATAGCCCGGCTAAAGGCTTAACAGCCGGGCTTTCGACCTAAATAAATTGCACCTGGACGATCTCATACCCCCTGGCACCGCCCGGCGCGTTGACTTCGATGGCGTCGCCGACTTCCTTGCCTATGAGCGCACGCGCGATCGGCGAGGAGATCGAGATGCGGCCGGACTTCACGTCCGCTTCCTGGTCGCCGACGATCCGGTAGGTCTTCTTCTCCTCGGTGTCCTCGTCGACCAGCACCACGGTGGCGCCGAACTTGATCTTGTCGCCGCTGAGCTTGCTCACGTCGATCACCTCGGCGCGCGCGATATAATCTTCAAGCTCGTTGACGCGGCCCTCATTGAGGCTCTGCGACTCTTTGGCGGCATGATACTCGGCATTTTCGGACAGGTCGCCATGCGAGCGCGCTTCGGAGATCGCCTCGATGATGCGCGGCCGCTCTTCCTGCTGGCGCCAACGCAGTTCTTCCTTCAATGACGCGAACCCCTCGCCTGTCATCGGGACCTTGTTCATGATGCCTGACCTTTCCTGCTGCCACCCCCGCGTTTCGGGGAAAGCCTTGTCGATGGGTACAAAAAGAAAACGGTCCGGCAGCCTCGGGCTAACGGAACCGTTTCACCGCAATTTCCCTGAATATAGCAATCTTCGCGGGTTTTTCACGTCCAAAAATCGGTTTTGCAAAAATCATCCCCGCTTTCATCAGTCGAGAGCGGCTAATAAGTCCGAGGGGTAACAAAAAAGCGGCCGCGATCGCTCGCGGCCGCTCCGAAGAACCCCTGGTGTCTTTTCAGCTCCTCATGAAATGGTCGATCTGCTCGGACAGCATACCGTATTCGCGCGAACCCTTGCCGGTCCGCTTCTCGATCTCCATCAACTGCTGCTGGGCGCCGGCCAGATCGCCGATCTGCAGATGCGCTTCGCCGAGATATTCGCGCACCAGCGTATAGTTGGGATCGATGCGCAGCGCTTCCTCGTAATAGCCGAGGCCGACGGTGACGCGGCCGGAATGGCGATGCGAATAGCCGAGATAGTTGAGGATGCGCGGATCCTGCTTGTTGGCGGCGAGGCTGAGCACGGCAATCGCCTCGTCGTAGCGCCCGGCCATCGCCAGCGCGTGGCCCGCATCATAGATGCTGTCGTCGTCGAGCATGCCTTCCTGGGGCGCGACGCACTTTTTCTTCTTCTTGTCCCAGACTTCGCCCTTCTTGCACTGGGTGACGGTCTGATCGCTACCACCGCCACTGCCACTGCCCGCGGCAAACACAGGAACGGCAAGGAACTGCAGCGCGACAAGGGCAGTCGCCGCCTGGATCAGCATTCTTTTATGCATCGAAGCCTCCTTGAGGGGTGAGAATGCAACACTAACGCCAAGCGCCCGCCATTTCATCCCGGAAAAATGCGTGCGGGAGAACATCAGGTGACGGATGCTGCAAATCCGTTATCATCGGCCAGGATTTCGGCACTTGCCAGGATTTCGGCACTTGCCAGGATTTCGGCACTTGCCAGGATTTCGGCACTTGGGAGACTGCTCGTGCAGCAGCGGCTTGAAAAGGACTGGGAGCTTTCGATCGGTCCCGACACCGTGCGTCTGTTCATCCTCAAGGCCAAGGCGCTGAGTGCCGCCGTCAATGAAGACTATGCCGATGGCTCGGAGCACGAGGTCGAGCTCGACGGCGAGTCCCATGTCAACCATCACCATGACGGCCTTGCTGAGGAAAGCTCCGAGAACCTTACCGAAGAAGAGCTGCGCGAGCTGATTAACGACCTCAATGTCGATGAAGCAGCCGAACTGATCGCGCTGGCCTGGGTCGGTCGCGGCGACTACGACGCCGCCGAATGGGCGGACGCGCTTGCCGCGGCGCGCGAACGCGCCAACAAGCGCACCGCAAAATACCTGCTTGGCATGCCGCTGCTCGCCGACTGGCTGGAGGAAGGGCTGGAAGCGATCGGCGCGTAACGACGTGGTTACCGTTCGTGATGCGGCCAAGGCAACCTCCTTGCCTCGGCGCCGTTGAGGGCCATGGGGTCGATTGTCTTTTCCCGAACATGCAGGGGCGCATTGCTCATGGCCGTCACGGCTTTGCTGGTGATGCCGGCCGAGGCCAGACATCGCCATCGGCATCACAAGCCGCTAACGCCGCGGATGGAGCAGCCTCTGACACCGCGAGCCGACCAGCCCCTCAAACCGCGGGGCGGGCAGCGCCTGAAACCGCGGGGCAAACGGCACGTCACGCCGAACCAGGCACGGCAGAAACCGCAGGATTTGCCGTCCTCGCCAGCTGGTATCCCGATACCCGGATCCGGTGTCCCGGCACCAGAGCCTGGTATTCCGTTGCCCGAGCCACGACCGGCCGACGCTCCAAAGGCCGACGCTGCAAAGACCGAGGAGCAGAAAACGGAAGCTCCGAACACCGCCCGAGCGCCCGCCCGTATCGGTGAAGAAGAATCCCACCAGAAGAAGCAGGCACTTCCCGAGCCGTCGGCACACGAACCCTCAACCGATACGGAAAGCGAGCCGAAACCACCAGCGGTCGCGCCGATTCCGACACAAAAGCCGGACATCGCAGAACCCGAGGATGAGCCGCCGGCCGTTGCGCCGCAGCAAAAGCCGGCCGAAGCAGGCGACGAGAAGATGCTGCCCGATCCGCGCTCGGCCGATCTCCCCGATGGCAAGATGCCCGCCGGGGAAGTCGCTTGCCGCGAACGGCTGAAGGCGCTCGGCGTCGAATTCGAGGAGCACAAGGCGGAAAGCGATCCAGAAATCGGCTGCTCGATCCCCTATCCCCTGGTGTTGAAGACACTCGGCAAGTCGATCGCGATTGCCCCCGGCACCGAACTCAACTGCCCGATGGCCGAGGCGGCGGCCCGTTTTGCCGCCGATGTGATCCAGCCGGCGGCGAAAGTCGAATTCGGCGCAGACCTGAAATCGATCAGCCAGGCATCGGCCTTTGTCTGCCGGCCACGTCATGGCACCCGGAAACTGTCGGAGCACGCCTTCGGCAACGCGCTCGACATCGCCAGTTTCACGCTATCGGATGGCAAAAAGATCGAGGTCGGCCCTGCCCCGCCCGAGAAGGACGGCAAATTCCTCAACGCCGTGCGCAAGGCCGCCTGCGGACCCTTCAACACCGTGCTCGGCCCAGGCGCCGACGCCGATCATTCCTTGCATTTCCATCTTGATCTCGAACCGCGCCGGCACGGCGGGACGTTCTGCCAGTGAAGATGGTTGGCCGGGGCCGCGTGCCGCAATTCGGCCGCAGGCATGAACGCGGGCACTGAGTTTTCCTTTACCCTTGATCGTTAAAATGCCGGAGATCTAGGGACAGGGATTCCGCGAATGGCCGGGATATTTGCCGCCGTACGGCAATCGAGACGCATGCGCATGGCAGTCGGTGGGCTTGCCGCCGGCCTTGCCCTCGTGGCGGTTTCCGCCTGCAACACCGGCAGCGTGCTGTCGCTTGAACCGGCCGTCGACGTCGGCTCCCAGACTGCAGCCGTGCCGCAATATACCGGCATGCAGAAGCTTGTTCCCTCCAATCCCTACATGACCCAGGCCGCCTATCCGCGCATGGACGAGCCGATGTCGCCGGTCGAGCAGATGCCGGCCAGCGAGATCGACTGTCGGCAGCAATTGAAGCGCCTCGATGTTGCCTTCACCGACCTGGCGCCGATCCATGAAGGCCAGTGCGGCATCGATTATCCGGTCAAGGTCTCGGCCATCGGCAACATCCAGATGAAGCCCGCCGCGACGTTGACCTGCGACATGGCCGCCACCTTTGCCGGCTGGACCAGGAACGAACTCGTTCCCTCCGCCCGCTGGCGCTATTTCTCCGGCGTGAAGACCATCCACCAGGGCTCCAGCTACTCCTGCCGCAACATCGCCGGCGAAGGTGTGCTGTCGGAGCACGGCAAGGGCAATGCGCTCGACGTCATGAGCATCGAGCTCAACAATGGCGACGACATCGATGTGCGCAAGCCCGGCCTGTTTGCCTTCCGCACCCGCGGCTTCCTCAACAATGTGCGCGCCGACGGTTGTCAGTATTTCACCACCGTGCTCGGCCCCGGCTACAATTACGACCACCGCAACCATTTCCATTTCGACATCAAGAACCGCAAGAACGGCTATCGCGCCTGCCGCTAGGAAAGATCAGGTGCGCTGGGCGCCACCTGTGGAAGCGATGATTTGTCGTGCCACCAGATCCTGGATGCGCCAGAGATTCCGGTCGCGAATCCCGCTCTCCTCCAGTTTGCTGACGGTTCGGAATAGGTACTGCGCCGACGAGCCCCAATGACCGGCAGCCCGCGCCAGCGTGTCGGCAACCTGCTCCAATGGCAACCGGCCGGCATAGGCCCTGCCGCCTGGCGCGGCGACGAAGGCCAAGGCACGCAGCGGCCCGTCCTTGGTCTTGACCTTGATCCAGCATGGCACGTTGGTTGGCGGGTTGGCATCGATCTCGCGGCGCATCAACTGGCCAAGTTGCCCGAAATGGTCTTCCGAAGGCAGCCGATAGACGATGCCGTTGCAGCTGCCGCCTCGATCGAGGGCCAGCATCAAGGCCGGCAAATCGCGGGTTCCGCGCCAGCGGGTGAGCTTCAGGCAGAACGAGCGGTGCCATCCCGGCGCCGTGGCCGGGCGCTGCTCGACATGGGCGAATTCGGGGTTCCAGATCAACGACCCATAGGCAAAAACCCACAGCGCTTCAGGCCGATGTTCCGACAGGAGTTGCTCGACAAGACTATCGAACTCCGCGTCTGTATGCTCGGTTGTTCCGGGCTCGGGACCCGGATCCGGTTCGATACGCTCGACCCTTGCGACAAGGTCCGCGGTCAATGCCATCGAGCTGCGCCCCACCGGCTTCCATTCCATTCCTGCTCACCCCACGCAAAAACGATGGCGGACGATAGAACGGCTGCGCGCTGCTGACCATTGATTTCCAGGGTCCGTCAGGCAACAGATACCGCACGGATCGAGCCGCATTCATGAGCCAACGAAGCCTGCGACGACGCGCATTGACCTGGCTGGTGGCGCTCTGCGCGGCCTATCTGGCGCTGGCCTATTTCGCCGCACCGGAATTCTGGACGTTTCACGATCGCGGTTTTCGCACGCAGCGCTTCGAGATGGTGACGCATACGCCGCAAGGCATTCCCGGTGACCCTATCAATGTCGGCCTGGTCGGCACGCAGAAGGAGGTGGTCCATGCCTTCGCCGTTGCCGGCTGGGACACCGCCGACGCCGTGACCTTGAAGACCGCGATCGAAATCGGCGAAAGCGTGTTGTTCGACCACCCCTACCCCGATGCGCCGGTCAGCCGGCTGCTGTTCGACGGCCGCGCCCAGGATCTCGCCTTCGAAAAGCCGGAGGGCCCCAGCGCCGACCGCCGGCATCATGTCCGCTTCTGGCAGACCAATGCTGCCGGCGATGATGGCCGGCCGCTGTGGCTGGGCTCGGCCAGCTTCGACCGCGGCGTCGGCCTCAGCCACGACACCGGCGCCGTCACCCACCATATCGGCCCCGACATCGACGCCGAGCGCGATTTTCTGATGCGCGATCTGGCGACCGCCGGCACGTTGATCTCGACCAGCGACCTTGCAGGCATTGGCGCGACAGCCACCGGACGCAATGGCGGCGGCGATCCCTATGTCACCGACGGCGAGGCGATTGTCGGTGTGTTGAAGCCGTTGCCCTGACACATCGCAAAGGTCAGGTTGTGGTGATCACGATCTTGCCGAACGGCCCTTTCTCCAGATGCTGCAAGGCCTGCGGCACCTCGTCGAAGCCAAAGACCTTGTCAATGACCGGTTTGATTGCCAGCGCCTCAATCGCCTGATTCATACGCTCGAAGGCGCGGCGATGGCCGACCGACAGGCCCTGCACGGTGATGCGGTTGCGCATGAAGGGCATGATCGGGAAGCTGAGCTCCATCGCGCCCAGCAGGCCGATGATCGACAGCCGGCCATCGGCGGCCAGCGCGTTCAGCGATCGCCGCGCATTGTCGCCGCCGACCATTTCCAGCACGTGGTTCACGCCCAGCCCATTCGTCAGCTCACGCGCGGCCTCGTCCCATGCCGGTTGCGTGCGGTAGTTGATCCCTTGCCAGGCGCCGAGTTTTCTTGCCCGCTCAAGCTTCTCATCGCTGCTTGAGGTGACGATGGCGCGCAGGCCAAACGCGGCGGCGAACTGCAGCGCAAACAGCGACACGCCACCGGTGCCCTGGATCAGAATGGTCTGGCCCGCCACGGGTCTGGTCGCCTCGGCCATGGCGAACCAAGCCGTCAGCGCCGCGATCGGCAGCGTCGCGGCCTCGATATCGCTGAGCTACGGCGGCGCCAGCACCGCGGCGTCCTCGCCGAAGACGACATGATCGGAAAGCATGCCCGACAGCGACGATCCCAACGTGTGCTTGTGCAGCACCGGCGGCGCGTCGCCATCCGGCCAGTCGGCGATCACCTGGCCGAGCACACGTTGCCCGACCCGAAAGCGCCTGACCGCGCTGCCGATGGCGACCACGTCACCCACCGCGTCGGATGTCGGCACGAAGGGAAAGGCGAGATCCGGGATCAGCACGCCGTCGACGATCATCTTGTCCTTGTAGTTGAGCGATACGGCCTTGGTCCGCACCAGCAAATCGTGCGGCCCTGGCTGGGGAACCTTGCCTTCCACCTGGCTTAGCTTCGACAGGCCGAAGCCGCTCATTTGCCAGTATCTGTTGGTTTGGGTGCTCATGTCGTCTCGCGCTCCGTGAGTGATGCCACGCGAGACATTTATGCCTTCCGACTATGGAAAATAGTGCTTCTGTGCGGCATATTTGGAGACTAATTGCGGACTACAAGTCGACAATAGGAAATCATCATGGAAACGGCCGACCTGCAGGGCATCGTCGCATTCGTCCAATCGGTCGAGGCTGGCAGCTTCACGGGCGCCGGCGAGCGGCTGCATGTGACGAAGTCGGCGATCGGCAAATCGATCGCGCAGCTGGAACAGAGGCTCGGCGTTCGCTTGCTGAACCGCACCACCCGCAGCCTCAGCCCGACCAGCGAAGGCGTCAGCTACTATGAAGCCTGCGTCCGGGCCCTGGCCGAGATCGAAGCCGCACAGTCGTTGCTCGCCTCGCGCCGGCAGGTCCCGTCCGGCCGGCTTCGGATCGACGTGCCGCTGGCCTTCGGCCGCCGCTGCGTCGCCCCCGTGCTGTTCGAGATCTCGAGGAAGTTTCCGGACCTGACGGTAGAAATCTCCTTCAACGACCGCCGCGTCGACCTGATCGAGGAGGGCATCGACCTGGCGATCCGCATGGGCGAACTCGACGACAGCCTGTCGCTTGCGGCCAGGCGCCTCTACGCCCAGCGCTCGGCCATTTGTGCTGCTCCCGCCTATCTCGACAGGCATGGCCGGCCGCAATCGGTCGAGGATCTCGCCGATCACAGCGTCATCGGCTATGGCCGCGAGGGTGTCGTCCGTCCCTGGGTCATCAGGCATGCCGACGGCCATCTGGCAACCTTCGTGCCCAGGGCGCGGCTCGTCCTCGGCCATGGCGAGCCGATGCTGGATGCCGCGCTTGCCGGCTGCGGCATCACCTTCCTGCCTACATGGCTGGCCGCCGACAGCCTCAAAAGCGGCGATCTCGAAATGGTGCTGTCGGACTGCCTGGTCGAGAACATCGTCGTGCATGCCGTCTGGCCGGTGACGCGCACGCTCACGCCAAAGGTGCGGGTTGTCGTCGACGCTCTCGTCGAACATTTTTCGGCGCCGCCCTGGGATGCCGCGTGAGCGAAATACCGGTCATTTCTCAAAAAACACGCCGGACTATTTTCGAAGACCGCGCGGCAATGCTATTGACCGCTCATGCTATACGTCGAAATCGCTATCGTGGTCGTCCTCATCTGCGTGAACGGCCTTTTGTCGATGTCCGAGCTCGCCATCGTCTCGTCGCGCCCGGCCCGGCTGAAAGCGATGATCGACCGCGGCATCAATGGCGCCGGCCGCGCCCTCGAGCTTGGTTCGAATCCCGGCAAGTTCCTCTCCTCGGTGCAGATCGGCATCACCCTTGTCGGCGTGTTGTCGGGCGCCTTTTCGGGCGCTACGCTCGGCGAGCGGCTGGCGCAGTTCCTGGCCTCGACAGGCATCCGTGAGACCGTCGCCGATCCGCTCGGCGTCGGCATCGTCGTTGCCATCATCACCTATTTCTCGCTGATCGTCGGCGAACTGGTGCCCAAGCAGATCGCCTTGCGTGATCCTGAAAGGGTCGCCGCCAGGGTCGCCCCGGCAATGACCATCCTCGCCACCGTCTCGGCGCCGCTGGTCTTCCTGCTCGACTTCTCCGGCCGCGCCATCCTGTGGCTGCTCGGCCAGCGCGGCGAAAGCGAGGAAAAGGTCACCGACGAAGAGATCAAGATGCTGGTCGCCGAGGCCGAGCATCACGGCACCATCGAATCCGACGAGCGGCGCATGATCGCCGGCGTCATGCGGCTTGGCGACCGCGCCGTGCGCGCCGTGATGACGCCACGCACCGAGGTCGACTGGATCAATCTGCAGTCCGACGAAAGCACCATCCGCAAGCTTTTGATGGAAACCCAGCATTCCCGGCTGCCGGCCGGCGACGGTGGCGTCGATGTCATGGTCGGCGTCGTCCAGACGCGCGACGTGCTGGCAGCACTGCTTGCCGGCCGCGTGCTCGATCCGCGCAGGCATGTGCGCGCCGCCCCCATCGTCTACGATCAGGCCGATGCGCTGGATGTGCTGCAGAAGCTCAAGGAATCCGACGTGCCGATGGCGCTGGTGCATGACGAATACGGCCATTTCGAAGGCATCGTCACCCCGGCCGACATTTTGGAAGCCATCACCGGCGTGTTCCGGGCGGACACCGACGCCGGCGATGAAGAAAATGCCGTCAAGCGCGAGGATGGCTCGTGGCTGCTCGCCGGCTACATGCAGGCCGACGAGATGGCCGACATTCTCGGCATCGACCTGCCGGAAAACCGCGACTACGAGACTGTCGCCGGCTACGTGCTGGCGCACATGCACCATCTGCCGGCGACCGGCGAATGCGTCGACGCGCAGGGCTGGCGCTTCGAGGTGGTCGATCTCGACGGCCGCCGCATCGACAAGCTGATCGCCACCCGCCTGCCCGGCGGCCACCGCGAGGCGGTGCGCTGACGGTCGACGCGATGTTCAGCATTCGCTCTATCGTTCCCAGAAGGGCTTGGCGATCTCTCCCTCGACCTGCTGTATCGTCAGACCGATATCGTCGATCAGATGCGGATTATCCTTCGACATTTGCCTGAGTTGCCAGCGAAAGCGTATCCGCTCGCGCCAGGTCCGATCGTGCCAGCTCGCGATGATGCTTCGCAGGGTCGTCAGGAGCCGGCGCGATGCCGGCCGCACGGGCGTTCCCGGCCGCGCTGCACAATGCAAGGAAGAAGTGAGGGTATTGGTCATGGCAACCTCCATATGGTTTTGAGGGCGCGGTGGCTCTCGATGAGGTTGAATTCTGCGCGATACGGACGGCGCCGTAATTAAGCCCTCCCAAATAGTTCTCAAAACTTCCAAACGAGCTATAGATGCGCCTATGCAGGGATCGCGTTTTGCCTTTGGTCCGTTCGTGCTTGATCCGGGTGCGGGAACGCTGCTTCGGAATGATGTGCCCGTTGCCGTTGGCTACCGCGGACTAAGTCTGCTTGCAGCACTTGTCGGACGGCCCGGCGACATCCTCGGCAAGGCCGAACTGATGGACGCGGCGTGGCCGGGCACGGCCGTCGAGGAAGGCAACCTCACCGTCCAGATCGCGCAGCTGCGCAAGCTGCTTGGTCCAGCCGCCGACGGCGGTGAATGGATATCCACGGTTCCGCGCGTCGGCTACCGCTTCGCAGGCGCCGTCGAAC
>NZ_RZRQ01000219.1:0-10222 GCF_003997785.1 Mesorhizobium sp. M7D.F.Ca.US.004.01.2.1
GCGACAATGAACCCGTCTTTTGTCAGCACCGTTCCGCCATAGCCATGGTTGCCTTCACCACCGGTCCGGGCCTTCCATCCAGCCCATCCGCGTCGACCCAGCCGCCAGATGCTTCCGGCGACAGTGGCTTCGATCCCGAACCCCGGATGCTCTGTGACGGCATCGAATTTGTGTTGCCCGCCAGGAGCGGCAAAGCCGGTTATGGCCTTTGAAAACGGGTGACGCGAGTGCGCGGCCATGTCTGCCGCGATTGCCAGCATGGCCGGATCGATCGACGATGCATTGAGGAGCCGGGGTTGTCCGAGCGTGAGCGTTCCGGTCTTGTCGAACACTGCGTTATCAATCGTCGCCAGGCGCTCCATGGCCGAACCGTCCTTGACCATGATGCCGTTCTCGAACAGACGCCGCGCGGCGACCACCTGAACGATCGGTACGGCGAGGCCGAGCGCGCACGGGCAGGTGATGATCAGAACGGCAATGGCGATCGTCATCGCCCGGTGCCAGTCGCCCGTCGCCGCCATCCAACCCAGGAATGTCACGAAGGCGGTGAGATGAACCACGGGCGCGTAGAGTGCCGACACGCGATCAGCGATGCGGCGATAGTGCGCGCGACCGCCCTCTGCGGCTTCCATCAGCCGAACCATTTCGGCGAGGAACGAATCCTTCGCGGCGGCGGTCGCCTCGATCGTCAGCGGGCCGGTAAGATTGAGCACGCCGGCCTGCACGGCTTCGCCCGGCGCCACGTTTTTCGGCGCGCTTTCGCCTGAGGCCAGCGAGCAGTCGAGATCAGACGCTCCGTGGATGATCTTGCCGTCGACGGGGATCCTTTCACCGGCCGCGATCAGCAGCTGCATCCCCGGTTCGATCTCGCCAACCGGCAGATAGTCGCGCGCGCCATCGCCGCGCAGCACCATGGCGCCGCGTGCGGCCAGCTGCGACAGGCCTTTCACCGCGGTGCGGGCACGTTCGCGCATCACGTGATCCAGCGTCCTGCCGATCAAAAGGAAAAAAAGCAGCGAAACCGACGCGTCGAAATAGGCGTGGTCGCCATGGTTGATCGTCTCATAGAGGCTCATGGCGTAAGCGAGCGACACTCCGACCGCGATCGGCACGTCCATGTTCATGCGGCCGTGGCGCAGTGCATTCCAGGCCGAGCGGAAGAAGATGCCGCCGGCGAAGGCGAGCGCTGGGATGGCGATCAATGCGGAGACCCAGTGAAACAGGTCGCGGGTAGCCCCTTCGGCCCCGGACCAGACAGAGACCGAAAGCAGCATGATATTGCCCGCCGCGAACCCGGCAACCGCGACGGCGCGGATCAACTCCGAAAGCGTCCTGTCCTTTTCATCAATCTCGGGGGCGAAGAGATGCGCCTGGTAGCCGAGCCGTCCAAGCGCGGCGACGAACGGTGGAACCTCGTCGCCACGCCAGCGGACCGAGACCCGTTTCGTCGACAGGTTGACGCGGGCGCTCTCGACGCGATCGAGCGTTCCCAACGCCGTCTCGATCGTCTGGATACAAGCTGCGCAATGAACGCTCGGCACCGAAAGATCGGTTTGGCGGAGATCATCTCCAAGCGATCGGCTCGCCAGCCTGATCTCTTGACTAGACGGCAGGACCGACGTGGTGCTGCCCAGATCAAGCGCCATTTCGGCGCCCGGTGCACAACAACTCATTTCAGCGCTCCATGGGAAATCATGATCCTGCGGACTTCGCGGTAGGGCTCGGCCAGACCGGCGTCAGCGTCGACTTCGACGATCCAGACGCCATCCTTCGGCATGTGCTGGGCTGCGAATTCCTGGCCGGAGGCGAGGGCGAGGTTGACCGCCTTGTCCTCTTTCTCGTAGGCGGGATGGCGAAACAGCACCTTGACGCCATGCAAGGCAATCGGCTTGCCGACGGCGTCGGTAAGGCTATAGCGGACCTCGCCCCATGCGATGGTCAGCTTGCCGGTCCAGCCGAGCGCTGCCTGCGCCCGCCCCTCCTCGGCCTTCTTGTTGAACTGCTGGCTCGCCACATAGGTGTTTTCGACGACAAGGCCGGTCCAGCTCGTGTTGGCGAGCGTTGCCATCGTCAGATTGACCGCGATGACCACCCCGAAAAAGGCTAGGATGATGGCCAGCATGTGCCTGCCGGTGAATACGCGGGGTTTTTCAGCGTTAGCGGTCATCTGGCAGTCTCCGGCGCGTTGAAGGTGGCGGTGTATTCGTCCGCCTCGAAGCTCGCCTTGTCCTCGACACGGAACTTGAAGGTCTGCGCTGTGCCCTGGATTTGATCCGCCGGCTGGCGCACGAAGACCTTCAGCATTTTCAGGCGGTCGGGTTCGACCGGAATGGCAAAAGAACGGCCTTCCGGGATGTCGTCGCCGACCACGCTCATCTCGGCGCCCTGCAAGCCTTGAATCGCGACAACGATCGTCCTTGGCTCGGGGATCATGTTGAGCAGCTTGACGGTGTAGCCGTTGCGGATCGAGCCGTCGGACAGCGTGACAAATTGCGGATTGCGATCATGCAGCACGTTGACTTCGAGCCGATCGCGCGTCAGCAGCGAATAGAGCAGACCCAGGCCGATCAGCGACCAGATACCCATGTAGACGTAGGTGCGTGGCCGAAAGATCTTGCGGATATGGAAATGCGCCACCTTGTCGGAGAACAGGCCATCAGCGGTCCTGACCTGCGACGGGTTGACTGAACTGGAGCCGCCCGCGGTCGCCAGCATCATGTTGGCGTTGTAGTCGGACAGTGTCGCATAGGAGATCAGCCCGCGCTCCTTGCCGAGCTTGTCCATGACCCCGTCGCAGGCGTCTATGCACAGCGCGCAGGTGATGCATTCCATCTGCTGGCCATCGCGGATGTCGATCCCCATCGGGCAGACCGCGACGCAGGCATTGCAGTCGACGCAGTCACCGACCGGCAGCCCTGCGGCAAGGACCTTCTTGGCGTGGCGAGAACGCGGTTCGCCGCGCCAGTCATTGTAGGTGACGGTGAGAGAACTTTCGTCGAGCATCGCTGCCTGGATGCGCGGCCATGGGCACATGTAGGTGCAGACCTGCTCGCGCATCAGACCGCCGAACGTGTAGGTGGTAGCCGTCAGCACGGCGACAGTGATGTAGGCGACGGGTGGCGCGGTGCCGGTGAAGAGTTCGCCAACCAGCGTCGGCGCATCGGCAAAATAGAAAATCCAGGCGCCGCCGGTCGCCGCACCGATGACCAGCCAGACGGCGTGCTTCGATAAGCGCAGCATCAGCTTGCGGGCGGTCCAGGGGCCTGCATCGAGTTTCATGCGAGCGTTACGGTCGCCCTCTATCGCACGTTCGACGACGAGGAACAGATCGACCCACACCGTCTGAGGGCATGCATAGCCGCACCAGGCACGGCCGACAGTCGAGGTGATCAGGAAAAGACCGACGCCCGCCATGACCAGGAGGCCGGCCACATAGAAGAATTCCTGGGGCCATATCTCGATGAAGAAGAAGTAGAAGCGCCGGTTCGCGAGATCGAGCAGGACTGCCTGGTCCGGGGCAAATGGACCGCGAGCCCAAGGCAGCCACGCAGCCAGGTAATAGATGCCAAGTGTGATCGTCATCACCAGCCATTTGAAGCGACGAAAGTTGCCCGAGGCGCGCTTCGGAAAGATCTTTTGACGCGCGGCATAAAGCGGCTTGCGGGTTTTGGCGGAATTGACAGTTTCTGTTTCGAGCCCTGTCAACTGCGTCTTGTCACGCATGTGCAACTCCACTTTCCCAGCCAATGTCAGGGGCACCTGTCGTAAAGCCTCGCCGTAGGATAGCCTTGCCGGGTTGTGCAGATCGCATTAGGGATGGTGTCGAGGCCCGGCTCACGCCGGGCCTCGTCCGCTTGGCAGGGGGGACCGAAGAATAGGACCTTCCATTCCTATTCTCCGCCGCCAAGCGAATGGACATAAACTGCAAGTTCCTTGACCTTGATCTCGCCGAGACGGCCAACCCAGGCCGGCATGACGCCCTGTTTTGGCGCACGGACCTGTGCGGCGATGGCTGTCTCACCGGATCCATAGAGCCAGATCGCATCGGTCAGGTCGGGGGCGCCGAATTCCCTGTTGCCTTTTGCATTGTCGCCGTGACAGGCCACGCAATTCTCGGCAAAGACCTTGGCGCCGGGTTGGATCAGACTTGCATCGCGGACCTTGCCGGAAAGGCTGGCCACGTAGGCGCTGACTTGTGCGATCTGGTCGGCGGTAATGATGTCGCCGAAGGCCGGCATTTCCGACAGGCGCGTGTCCGGATCGGATGCGAAGCGGATGCCGTGCGTAATCGTCTGCTGGATCTGCTCGGCCTTGCCGCCCCACAGCCAGTCGTCGTCGTTGAGATTGGGAAAGCCCTTGGAACCCTGGGCGCCGGAGCCATGACATTGTACGCAATTGACCTTGAAAGCGGCGCCACCGGCGGCGATTGCGAATTCGCGCAGGCCGTCGTCCGCGGCGATTTCCGAGACGCTCTTGGACTCCACCGCCGAGATATATTTGCCCTTGGCGGCCTCAGCCGCGGTCAGCTCGTTCCTGACCTCGTTGCGGCTGGAATAGCCGAGCACACCCGTTGTCGCCGAGTGCAACAGAGGCCATGCTGGATAGGCAATGGTGTAGCCTATCGCCCAGACAATGGTGACGTAAAAAGTGATAACCCACCATCTGGGAAGCGGGTTGTTCAGCTCCCGGATACCATCCCATTCGTGGCCGGTGGTCGAGACGCCAGAGATTTCATCGATATGCTCGTCGCTCATGATCACTCGTCCTCGAGCGGAATGCGGGCCGCTTCGTCGGCCAGCCTTCGGCTGCCGGGGCGTAGGGCAAAGGCGATGCACCCCACGAAGAACAGCGCCATCGCAACCAGGCCCCAGCTGTCGGCAAACGCCCGCATCAAATTGTAGGTCATCAGCGTTCTCCTCAGCGGTAGCCGGCGGCTTCGTCGTAATTTTTGAAGTCGACCAGTGTGCCAAGCATCTGCAGGTAGGCGAGCAGGGCATCCATTTCGGTGACCTGTTGCGGGTTGCCGTCGAAGTCGCCGATCTTGGCTTTTGGGTAACGCGCCTCAAGGCCTGATGTGTCGGCATTGGGATCGGCCTGCGCCGCCAGATCCGCATTGGCGTGGGCGATCATGTCATCGGTGTAAGGGACGGCTACAAGCCTGTTGGCGACCAGATGCGTCGAGAAATCCTTCACGTCGATCGGCGTGTCTTTCAGGAACCCATAGCTCGGCATGATCGATTCCGGCACCACCGAGCGCGGGTCGGTAAGATGCGCGACATGCCATGCATTCGAGTAGCGGTCGCCAACTCTGGCGAGATCCGGCCCGGTGCGCTTCGATCCCCACTGGAAGGGGTGATCGTACATGGACTCGGCAGCCAGGCTGTAGTGGCCATAGCGCTCAACTTCGTCGCGGAACGGCCTGATCATCTGGCTATGACAGAGGTAGCAGCCCTCGCGCATATAGATGTTGCGCCCGACAAGTTCGAGCGGCGAATAGGGGCGCATGCCTTCCACCTTCTCGATCGTGTTGTCGAGATAGAAGAGAGGCGCGATCTCGACGATGCCGCCGACCGTCACCACGAGCAGCGAGCCAACGAGAAGAAGCGTGGCGTTCTTCTCGATGATTGCGTGTTTGTCCATCAAGCCCATTACCTGGCTCCTGATCGCGCAGGTCGGATGGCGACGGGGCTCGGCATCGGCTCCTCCTCGCGCTGGTGGCCGAGGATGGTCCTGGTGATGTTCCAGGCCATGATCAGGGCGCCGGAGAGGTACATGGCGCCGCCGATGGCGCGCAGGACATAGTAGGGGTGCATGGCGGCGACGGTTTCGGCGAAGGAGTAGACCAGGAAGCCCTGCTCGCCATATTCGCGCCACATCAGGCCCTGCATGATGCCGGACACCCACATCACCGCGGCGTAGACGACGATCCCGAGTGTCGCCAGCCAGAAGTGCCAGGTGACGAGCCTCAGCGAGTAGAGCCGTTGACGGTTCCAGAGCTTCGGGACCATGTAGTAGATCGCGCCGAACGAGATCATGCCGACCCAGCCGAGCGCACCCGAATGGACGTGCCCGATGGTCCAGTCGGTATAATGCGACAGCGAATTGACCGCCCGGATCGCCATGATGGGGCCTTCGAAGGTCGACATGCCATAGAAGGCGACGGCCATCACCATCATGCGGATGATCGGATCGGTGCGCAGCTTGTCCCAGGCGCCGGACAGCGTCATCAGGCCGTTGATCATGCCGCCCCAGGACGGCATCCACAGCATGATCGAGAACACCATGCCGAGCGTCTGCGCCCAATCGGGCAAGGCGGTGTAGTGCAGGTGATGCGGCCCGGCCCAGATGTAGAGAAAGATGATAGCCCAGAAATGGACGATCGACAGCCGGTACGAATAGACTGGCCGGTTCGCCTGCTTGGGCACGAAATAATACATCATGCCGAGGAAGCCGGCGGTGAGAAAGAAGCCGACCGCGTTGTGGCCGTACCACCATTGCGTCAAGGCGTCCTGGACCCCTGAAAAGGCGGAGTAGCTCTTGGAGCCCGGGAACGAGACTGGTATGGACAGGTTGTTGACCACATGCAGCATCGCGATGGTCACGATGAACGACAGGTAGAACCAGTTGGCCACGTAGATATGCGGTTCCTTGCGCTTCAGGATCGTGCCAAGGAACAGAATGAGGTAGGCGACCCAGACGATGGTCAGCCAGACATCCACATACCATTCGGGTTCGGCGTACTCGCGGCCCTCGGTGATGCCGAGCAGGTAGCCGGTCGCGGCCATGACGATGAACAGCTGGTAGCCCCAGAAGACGAACCAGGCGAGATCACGGCCGAAGAGGCGCGCGCGGCAGGTGCGCTGCACGACATACAGAGACGTGCAAAGCAGCGCGTTGCCGCCGAAGGCGAAAACGACACCGGATGTGTGCAACGGCCGCAAACGACCGAAATTGAACCAGGGCTGGATGTTGAGATCGGGGTAGGCGAGCTGCAGCGCGATCACCACGCCGACCAGCATGCCGACGACACCCCAGAACACGGTGGCGATCGCGCCGTAGCGGATCGGACCATCCATGTAAGCGGATGGGTCAATCGGAGCTGCTGGCCTGAACTCCGTGTTGCGCAACAGGATCGCAGTGAAACCAGCCACTGCGAAGAACAACACCCACATGTGTCGGCGGAAAGGTTCATCCACGCCGAAGCCGGCGGCCACCAGGGCCGCAAAAGCGAACACGCTTAGAAGGACGATCTCTGTGCCGAATTTCATTGCAGATCCCGATCTCGAATCTGGTGGATGCCAAATCCGCAGCGCACTAATCGCGCAGCCGCCGCCCCCTCGCCCTGATCTATGTCAGGCCGCACGATTTTGTGCGGCGCAATCAGCAGGTGGCGAATGAACGAGGAACGCAGCGCGGGCTCACTCCCTCATGGAAGGCGTTCCCTGGGTTGGGCGGGCGCAGACGCGATCGCTGAGGCGAAAGCTGAGGCTCTGCGCGCGTTGGATGCTATTGCCGATGCCCTGCCAAACGTTGTTCGGATCCCATTGGAAACGAACGCGATCGTTCCGCCGAGCCGTGGCAGATTAAGGACCATGCTTCGCCGGTATGTGCCGAAACACACCTGGCGATTGGTCACGTTCCTATCAAAGCCCGAAAGCTGTTTGTCTCGACAACCGTGACGCCGCTTCGTCGAAGGCGCGGCGACATCGCATTAAAAGGCAAACACGGCCCGCCCCGGAGTCATGCGACATGGCCTCGCCGCTTAGGGCCGCTCGCGTCCGCCGCCACAGCGCTTCTCCAGACGGCTTATGCTGTCCACCGTCACATGGCGTGCGTTCTCAATCCGAATCACCCCGTCAGCCCGCAATCGCGTCAGTTGGCGGCTCACGGTCTCGCTGGTGATTCCAAGGAAATCAGACATTTCGGCACGCGTCAGCGGCAGATCGAAGGAGGCCGACCCGGAAGCCGCATCGAGACTGGAATCGATATTCCGGGCCATCATGAGGAGAAAAGTCGCCACCTTTTCCGGAGCTGTCTTGCGCCCCAGCGTCACCATCCACTCGCGCGCCTCATCGAGTTCATTCAGCGTCTGTTTGAGCAGGCGATGCTCGAATTCCCGTGACGCCTTCATCATCCGTTCGACGGCCGCTCGCGGAAACGAACACAGCGTGACTGCTGTTGCCGCTTCCGCATTGATCGAGCTTTCCTCCTTGAAAGGACGTCCCAGAAAATCCGGTGCAAACTGGAGACCGACGATCTGCTGGCGCCCATCCGACAGGCTCTTTGATAGCTTTACCACGCCTGAAAGCACGTTGGAGTAGCTGTCGACGTTCTGTGCCTCGCCGGTCAACTCCATTCCTGACTCGATCCGGCGACGCGAGCAAGTCTTGGCGAGCCCAACCAAATTGTCTGGATCGAGCGCACCGCAGACACCGCGACGCCGTGCCTCGCAAGGGAAGCAAAGAACAGGAATGCCGGAACTATGAATGTCTTGCCGAAAGGTCATGCGTTCGCCTTACCCGATCCTAACTGCCGGCAGGATACCCATCCAGGGTAGAGAAATCCTGCGGCGGTTTGTCCATGAGCGCGGCTGATCGAGATCAGGGTCTGCTTCAGCGATGCGTGCAGTGTTCCGGCGGGCAACACGGTGAACGCGAGATGCAATCGGAAATAGCTGTCAAACTCAGCGAGAACGTCCCACGCTACACCAGCTATCCGACGGCGCCGCATTTCCATTCGGGGATCGATGCTGCCATTTACCGTGGCTGGTTGGAGACGCTGGAAAGCGGCGACGAAATCTCGCTGTACCTGCACATTCCTTACTGCGACAAGCTCTGCTGGTTCTGCGCCTGCCACACCAAGCAGACGCACCAATATGAGCCGGTGGCCGCTTATCTGCGCTCGCTGAATGCCGAAATCGTCACGATTGCCGGTCTGGTGAGCGGCAAGGCACATGTCCGTGCAATCCACTTCGGTGGCGGTTCGCCAACTATTCTGAGGCCCGATGATATGGTTGCTCTTGGAGCGGCCTTGCGGGACAGCTTCGACCTTCTCCCGGATGCTACGGTCAGCATCGAAATCGAAACCAACGACATGGACAAGGCGCGCCTTGATGCACTTGCTCAAATCGGCGTAACGCGGGCGAGCCTCGGCGTGCAGGATTTCGATCCGCAAGTGCAAAAAGCAATTAATCGTGAGCAGAGTTTTTTGCAGACCAAGGCAGTCGTCGACGGGGTTCGTTCGCGGGGCGTCGAATCGGTCAATCTGGACCTGCTCTACGGGCTCCCGAATCAGACACGCGAGACGATCTGTTCCACGGTGGCGCAGGCACTGACCTTGGAGCCAGACCGGATGGCCCTGTTCGGCTACGCACATGTGCCCTGGTTCAAGAAGCATCAGACGATGATCGACGAGGCATGGCTGCCGAGTCCCACTGAGCGTTTCGCCCAATCTCAACTCGCGGCGCGGGCAATTGTCGCCAAGGGATATGAGGCAATAGGACTCGATCATTTCGCGAAGCCCGACGATGCGCTGGCCATAGCGGCCCGCGCAGGGGTTTTGCATCGCAATTTTCAGGGCTACACTGAGGATCGCTGCCCGACACTGATCGGACTTGGCCCTTCGTCCATCGGTCGTTTTCGCCAAGGCTACGTGCAGAACATGGCTTCGACTGCCGGGTACGGGCGCATGGTTGCGGATGGCGGGTTGGCTGCCGTCCGCGGCGTTGCCCTTTCCGACGACGATCGCGTCCGTGGCTGGATCATCGAGCGGCTGATGTGTGATTTTGCCTTCTCGGCAGTCGACCTGGTGGAGCGGTTCGGCAAAGCCGGCGAGCAGCTCCTTCATCGCTCGAGGTCCATCGCACTCCACGATCCTGCCCGAGCGCTTGAATTCGATGGTGACAGTTTCCTCGTACGGACTGAAAGTCGCCCCTTCATTCGAACCATCGCGGCCAAGTTCGATACATATTTCAAAGGGGGAACGGCGAGGCACTCGGTGGCGGTCTGAGCAAAGCACAGTGCGCTCGCCGTTTGGTCGATCGGCGAACCAGCTGCGTTCGTTTTGACCGCTCATAGGCGACTACCGCATCAAATCGTCGACCGTGAACAATCCGAGCCCTAAGCGGCGACCGGCTTCGGCCGGATTTGAAGCAGGGCAATCAAGAGCGACAAAAACCCCTTCAGCCACCTGAGCAGGAGGGAGAAGTTGTAGCCGGCGGCGG
>NZ_RZRQ01000021.1:0-36218 GCF_003997785.1 Mesorhizobium sp. M7D.F.Ca.US.004.01.2.1
CTCCCTTGTGCCTGAAATCGTGAAAGTGAACTTGTTCGATAAATAGGCACTCGATCGGCAAAATTCAATCTTTTGAATTATTTGACACTCTGCGGATAGCACGAAACGGCTGGCCGAAATAATACTTTTGAATATTTAATCTGGCCCGCGAATAATTTTTGGCACTCCTATCTATCGAGTGCCAACGCGTCTATAAAGGACGGGCGTGGCCGCCTGTGCCGGCCCCAGAAAGAAGTTCCCATGAAATTTCGGCCACTCCACGACCGCGTCGTCATTCGTCGCGCTGAAGGCGATATCAAATCCAAGGGCGGCATCATCATTCCCGACAATGCCAAGGAAAAGCCGCAGGAAGGCGAAGTCATCGCCGTCGGCCCGGGTGCACGCGACGAAAACGGCGCGCTGATTGCACTCGACGTCAAGGCCGGCGACTTCATCCTGTTCGGCAAATGGTCGGGCACCGAGGTCAAGATCGACGGCGAGGACCTTCTGATCATGAAGGAAGCCGACATCATGGGCGTTATCGACAAGAGCGCCGTCGACAAGACGGGCGTCGAGAAGACCGTGCCTGCCAAGAAGGCCGCCTGATTGGAGCGCTGCGTGTCCTTCGGGATGCGCAAGGGACACTCCGGGCTTTGATCATGGAGGGCAGGGCTCTGCCTTCCTCAAACCGAACTGGATAAAAAATCATGTCTGCCAAGGAAATCAAATTCTCCACTGATGCGCGCGACCGCATGCTGCGCGGCGTCGAGATCCTCACCAATGCGGTGAAGGTCACGCTCGGCCCCAAGGGCCGCAACGTCATCATCGACAAGGCCTATGGCGCGCCGCGCATCACCAAGGACGGCGTCACCGTCGCCAAGGAAATCGAGCTTGCCGACAAGTTCGAGAACATGGGCGCGCAGATGGTGCGCGAAGTCGCCTCGAAGACCAACGACCTCGCCGGTGACGGCACCACCACCGCAACCGTGCTGGCCGCTTCGATCCTGCGCGAAGGTGCCAAGCTGGTCGCCGCCGGCATGAACCCGATGGACCTCAAGCGCGGCATCGACCAGGCGGTTTCCGCCGTGGTCAAGGAAATCCAGGCGCGCGCCAAGAAGGTCAAGTCATCGGCCGAGATCGCACAGGTCGGCACTATCGCCGCCAATGGCGATGCCAGCGTCGGCGAGATGATCGCCAAGGCGATGGACAAGGTCGGCAATGACGGCGTCATCACCGTCGAGGAAGCCAAGACCGCCGAGACCGAGCTCGACGTCGTCGAAGGCATGCAGTTCGACCGCGGCTATCTCAGCCCCTATTTCGTCACCAATGCCGACAAGATGCGCGTCGAGCTAGAAGAGCCCTACATCCTCATCCACGAGAAGAAGCTCGGCAATCTGCAGGCGATGCTGCCGATCCTCGAGGCGGTGGTGCAGAGCGGCAGGCCGCTGCTGATCATCTCCGAGGACGTCGAGGGCGAGGCTCTGGCGACGCTGGTCGTCAACAAGCTGCGCGGCGGCCTCAAGGTCGCGGCCGTCAAGGCGCCGGGCTTCGGTGACCGCCGCAAGGCGATGCTGGAAGACATCGCCGTGCTGACATCAGGCCAGATGATCTCCGAGGACCTCGGCATCAAGCTCGAAAACGTCACCATCGAGATGCTCGGCCGCGCCAAGCGCGTGCTGATCGAGAAGGACACCACCACGATCATCGACGGCGCCGGCACCAAGGCGACGATCCAGGCGCGCGTCGCCCAGATCAAGGGTCAGATCGAGGAGACGACCTCCGACTACGACAAGGAAAAGCTGCAGGAGCGGCTGGCCAAGCTCTCCGGCGGCGTTGCCGTCATCCGCGTCGGCGGCGTAACAGAGTCGGAAGTCAAGGAAAAGAAGGACCGCATCGACGACGCGCTGAACGCAACGCGCGCGGCGGTTGAAGAAGGCATCGTGCCCGGCGGCGGCGTGGCTCTGCTGCGTGCCCGCTCGGTGCTTGGCGGCCTGACCGGCGCCAATGCCGATGTCACAGCCGGCATCACGATCGTGCTTAGGGCGCTCGAAGCGCCGATCCGCCAGATCGCCGAGAATTCCGGCGTCGAAGGCTCGATCGTCGTCGGCAAGCTCACCGACAGCAAGGACCACAATCAGGGCTTCGACGCCCAGAACGAGACCTATGTCGACATGATCAAGGCGGGCATCGTCGATCCGGCGAAAGTGGTGCGCACCGCACTGCAGGATGCCGGCTCGATCGCAGCCCTGCTGATCACCGCCGAAGCGATGATCACCGACATTCCGGCCAAGGATGCAGCACCGGCAGGTGGTGGCGGCGGCGGCATGGGCGGCTACTGATCCTGATTCAGGTGAGGCCGGCCTGCAAACGCCGGTTTCGGCTCGGCCTGACCTGAATCTTCCACGCCGGTTCCAAGAGCCGGGACTACCGCCGGGGGATTTTCTCCCGGCGTTCAGGCCTCTAGCCCAGGAGACCGATCCATGATCACGTTCGTGCGGAAGCCAGAGACGGTCGTCACGACCGAAAAAACCGAGGAAAGCCGCTTCGACCGCATCCGCAGGATTGCCGCCGACAAGCACAAGAAATCCGACTCCGACACGGCAACGCCAGCAAAGAGCGAGCCCAAACGCCCGATGTAAGGCTCTGCGGCTCGTACGCCACTACTTTCCGCTCAACCTCAGCACCACGTCGCGTGTCAGCGGCGCGAGTTCGATGCCGTCGGTCGCTTGCGGGTCCAGCCAGATCATCTCCTCGATTTCGGCGGCCGGCATCGGCTGGCTCTCGATCGGCTGTGCGGCAAAAGTGAGCGCGAACAATTCCGCTTCGACCGTGTAATCCGGCTCATTGGCCGCCTTAGCCGAAAACAGGCCGAGCCGGGCGGCGATGCGGGGGTCGATCACCAATCCGAGTTCCTCGCGCAATTCGCGCACCAGGGCATCGACCGGTTCCTCGTCCGGCTCGATCTTGCCGCCGGGTTGCATGAAGGCGTTGGTATCGCGCTTGCGCACCAGCAGCAATTTGCCCGACGCATCCGTGATCACAGCTGCGGCAATCCTGATCTTGCGGCTTTCGGAGGGGATGGAATTCACGCTAGTATCATCCGTGGTCGTTTGGTGCGGAGCTTGCCAGATTTTGGCAGGCGACCGAGACGAAACCGCGATTCTCGATAGGGAGACAAGTTCATGTTTGCGGCCAAGGCCATCGACACGTCGGACAAGGCCGCGTTCTACCGTGACCTCGCCACCCAGCTTAAGGCGCTGCTCGAGGGCGAGCGCGATTCGATCGCCAACGCCGCCAACACCGCGGCGCTGATCTTCCAGATGGTGCCGGACCTCAACTGGGCGGGGTTCTATTTCCTGCAGTCGGACGAGGAAATGGTGCTCGGACCGTTCCAGGGCAAGCCGGCCTGTGTGCGCATCGCCGTCGGCAAGGGCGTGTGCGGAACCGCGGTCGAACTCGGCACCTCGATGCTGATCAAGGACGTGCATGATTTTCCCGGCCACATCGCCTGCGACGCCGATTCGCGCTCGGAACTGGTCGTGCTGCTCGAGGACGATGACGGCGTCTTCGGCGTGCTCGATCTCGACAGCCCGCTGCCCGCCCGCTTCGACAAGGCCGACCAGGCCGGCATCGAGACGCTGGCGGCGATCTATGCCGCGGCGAGTTCCTTCGAGGATTAGTTCCTCGATCCAGCATCCGCCGTCGAGTTCCTTCGCGCCCCCCTCTGTCCTGCCGGACATCTCCCCCACAAGGAGGGAGACCGGGCAGCTGTGACGCCGGCTCTCGCTTGCAACGCTGAAAATTGGCGATATCGGTCGCGGCATCCAATCTCCCCACCTGTGGGGGAGATGTCCGGCAGGACAGAGGGGGGCGCCGTGGAGCGCTACCTTTGAACCCTCAGACGAACTTCACCAGCATCAGGCTGAAGCAGCCGATGAACAGGAAGGCCGAGAAGGCGAGCGCCAGCGGGCGCAGGCCGCGGGAGCGCAGCTGCGAAATGTCGGCCTGCAGGCCCATGGCGGCCAGCCCCATGGTCAGCATGATGGTGGTGGCGAGCGCCATGGCGGATTTCACCTCGGCAGGCACCGTGACCAGGCTGTTCAGCGCCACGACGGCGACGAAGGCGGCGACGAACCACGGCATGGGAGGCCGCGCGGCTGTCTGATCGCCGCTCTTGCGGCGCGCCATCAGGCCGAGTGCGACGACCATCGGCGCCAGCATGGCGACGCGGGTCAGCTTGGCGACGGTGGCGATCTCGCCGGACTGGGTGCCGTTCTGGAAGCCGGCGCCAATGACTTGCGCCACCTCATGGATCGAAGCGCCAGCCCACAGGCCGAAAGCGTGCTGGTCGAGGCCGAGCATGGGCGCCATAAGCGGGAAGCCGAGCATGGCGACGGTGCCGAACAAGGTGATCGAGGCGACGGCGTAGGTGACGTCCTCGTCGCGCGCATCGGTGACGATGTTGGTGGCGACGATGGCCGAGGCGCCGCAGATCGAGGTGCCGGCGGCGATCAACTGCGCCAGCTTGGCGTCGACGCCGATCAGCCGGCCGAGCATGATGGTGAAAACGAAGGTGACGCCAAGCGTCGCCGCGACAATGCCGACGCCGCCGGCGCCGATCGACACAACTTGTCCAAGCGTCAGCTGGAATCCGAGCAGCACGATGGCGAAGCGCAGCAGTCGGCGCTGCGAAAACGCGATGCCGGCCTTGGCATGGGCGGGCGTGCCGAGCACGTTGGAGTAGATCATGCCGGCGACCACCGCGAGGATCATCGGGCTGAACAAAGCGAAGCCGGAGACGTTGCGGGCCGAGAAGGCGACGGCAGTGATCATCGCGACAAGGACGATGCCGGGGACGATGCCATTCCAGTTGAGGGATCTTCGCCCTTGCGTCAGATCGGCAGGAAACGCGCTTTTCGGAATATCGTTCGCGAAGTGGGAAACGGAAGACAATGCAATGCTCCAGACTGGTACGCTGGGAGAATGTCATTCCTACACCGATCTTTCCAACGAATTATTCTCGTTAGAACGATCGATTTTTACGAATGATTCCTCGGACGCTGGCAGTGCAAACGCCTGACGGCGTGGCGATCCTCCTATCCCTCGACGCCGGGGATCAGCAGGCAGATGTAGCGCCAGCAGATCCGCCGCGCCCGCTCAAGATCCTCTTCCACATACTCCCCCGCGTTCTGCCAGAAGAAGCCGTCGATCAGCGCGGCGATGCCGTCGACGGTGTCGTCGACCTGGTCGGCCGGAACCAGCCGTTTGACGGCATAGCGGATGTTGGAAACGAAGCGCGCGCCGGTCAGGTGGTAGAGATGCTTGATGCGCGGCTCGGTCTGCGCTGCGATCATGAACTGCATCCAGGTCACGGCGCGCTTGGGCACGCCGAGGTGCTGCGGTGCGAAGGAGCCATCGACGATCGCCTTCAGCCGTTGTGCGGGCGTCGGATCGGCAGGCGCCAGCTTCAGAATATCCTGGCGAAACAGGTTCGACAGGTTGCGCATGGCCAATGCCATCAGCTCTTCCTTGCTGTCGAAATAATGGTTGACCAGCCCAGCCGACATGCCGGCGCGCCGGGCGATCACCGCCATCGTGGCGCCGGACATGCCTTCCTCGCCGACGACGGCAATCGCGGCGTCGACCAGCTCGTCGCGGCGCATCGCCTTGATTGATCGTTTCGCCATTGCAATGCCTTCTCGTTTGTATATTGATTGGCCATTCAATACATTATATCGTCATTCAATCCAAGCCGGAGTTCACATGCCCAGCGTCGTCATTTCCGGGGTCAGAACGGTCGAAACCCACTGGATTCCGCTTGCCGACGGCCGCAAGCTGGCCGCCCGTCTGTTCCTGCCTGATGACGCCGAGAAAAACCCCGTTCCGGTAATCCTCGAATACATACCGTATCGCCGCCGCGACGGCACGCGCACCGGCGACGACGAGATGCATCTTTTCTTCGCCGGGCATGGCTATGCCTGCGCGCGCGTCGACATTTCCGGTGCCGGCGATTCCGACGGCCTGCTCGACGACGAATATGTCAAACGCGAGCAGGATGACGGACTGGAGATCCTGGCGCATCTGTGCGCGCAGCCCTGGTGCACCGGCGTCGCCGGCATGATCGGCATCAGCTGGGGTGGGTTCTCAGGCCTGCAGCTGGCGGCGCGTCGACCGCCGCAGCTGAAGGCGGTCATCACGGCGTGCTCGACCGACGACCGCTATGCCTGCGACGCGCATTACAATGGCGGCCTCGTGATCAACGACAATTTCGGCTGGGGCGGAGCGCTGTTCGGCTATTCGGCACTGCCGCCGGACCCGGCCGTCGTCGGCGAGGATCGCTGGCGGCAGATGTGGAGAGACCGCCTCGACGACCACAAGAACCATGCCGCCGAGTGGCTGAAGCACCAGCGCCGCGATGCGTTCTGGAAGCAGGGCTCTGTCTGCGAGGATTTCTCCGCGATCGAGTGCGCGGTGCTGGCCGTCGGCGGCTATCTCGACGGCTATACGCAGACCATCTTCAACCTAGTCGAGAATCTCGAGGCGCCGGCCAAGGGCCTTTGCGGTCCCTGGGGCCACAAGGAGCCGAACAGCGGCGTGCCGGGGCCGGCAATCGGCTATCTGCAGGAATGCATCCGCTGGTACGATCATTGGCTGAAGGGGATCGACAACGGCGCTGACAGCGATCCCGATATGCGCCTTTATCTGATGGACTATGCCAGGCCGCATTCGCACATCGATGTCCGGCCGGGCCGCTGGCTTGGCTTTCCGCAATGGCCGGCAAAACAGATCGGCGGCAAGGCTTATTGGCTGAACGGCGACGGCAAACTCGGCGAAACGCAGGGCGACGGGGCAGGGCCGCTGACCATTTCATCGCCGCTCACAACCGGCGTGCAGGGGCAAGAATGGTGCCCCTACGGCCAGGGCCGCATCTCGGCCGAAGGCGCGCGCGACCAGCGTGCGGACGATGGCGGCTCGCTGTGCTTCGACAGCGCGGCGATGGCGGCCGACCTGCCGCTTGCCGGCATCTCGAAAATCAGGCTGCGCGTTGCATCGGACAAACCGCAGGCGCAGATCTGCGTCAGGCTGAACGATGTGGCGCCCGACGGCACCTCGGCCTTCATCACCTTTGCGCTGCTCAATCTGGCGCACCGCGAGAGCCACGAATTCCCGACGCCGCTGACGCCAGGACAGTTCGAGGATGTCGAGCTTGACTTCAAGCCGGTGGCGCAGATCATCCCCGAAGGGCACAGGCTGCGGGTAGCCATTTCGTCCTCCTACTGGCCGATGGCCTGGCCGTCGCCGGAGCGTACCATGCTGACCTTCGACCCGAAGGGCTGCCGGCTCGATCTGTCGCTCCTGGCCAGCGAGGAGGGCCTGGCGCCCGTCGCCTTCGAGGAAGCGCTGTGGGCCGAGCCGGGTCCGGTGACGGTCAAGGAGCCGGCTCGCCAGCTGCGCTCGCTGACGACAGACCTGCCGACCGAGCGCACCGAACTGACGGCGCTGTCCGACGATGGCCGCTTCGTCTTCGAGGACATCGGCACCGAGATCACCTCCTGGCGCCGCAAGATCTATGGGATATCAGACAACGACCCGACGAGCTGCGTGACGCAAGTGACCTGCCATGAGGAACTGACCCGCCCGGACTGGAACGCGCGCCTCGATTGCGAAATCACGGTCAGCTGCGACCGCGACAGTTTCCACATCAGCGGCTGGCTCAAGGCCTATGAGCGGGGAACGATCTTCGCCGAACGGACTTACGACGAGGTCATTCCACGCGACTGCCTATAATCAACAAACGTGCAGCCAACAAAAAGGGGAACAAAAATGCGCATGAAACTCGACCGCAGAACATTCCTGGCCGGCTCGTCGGCACTGGCGATCCTGCCCTATATCGGCTTTGCGCGGGCGGCCGACAGAACCAACCCGATCATCGCGCTCGATGCCGACATCGGCAATCTCGATCCGGGCAACCGCGTCGGCACCACCGAAGGCAACATCATCCGCTCGGTCTGCCAGACCCTGGTGCGCTTCGAGCCGGGCAAGACCAGCTGGACGAATGACGCGGCCAAGGAGATCAAGCAGATCTCCGACACCGAGTTCGACTTCGAGCTCAACCCCGGCCAGATGTTCACCGGCGATTTCGGCGAGATGACCGCCGACGACGTCAAATACTCGTTCGACCGCTACATCAACGGAGACAAGAGCGGCAAGAAGCTCGCCTATGCCGACGACATGGAAGCGCTGAAATCGGTCGAGGTGACCGGCAAATACACCGGCAAGCTGATCCTCAAGCATCCATCGGCGGCGCTCTGGCTGATCGGCATCTGTGATGCGTCAGGCGCGATCCTGTCGAAGAAGGCCGTCGAACAACTGGGCGACAAGATCGCCACGACGCTGATCGGATCCGGCCCGATGGTGCTCAAGGAATGGCGCCCGAAGGAGCAGTTCGTGCTCGCCGCCAATCCCGACTACAAGGGACCCTACAAGGCGCATTTCGAGGAGATCACCGGCAAGATCATCCCCGAGCACAAGACCTCCTTCCTGTCCTATCAAGCCAAGGAACTCGACTTCACCGCCTTCGATGCCGACCAGCTCGACACCGCCAAAGGCCTGCCGGACACCAAGGTTATCGACATTCCCGGCATCGACTACACCTGGATCGGCATCAACGTCGAAAAGGGCGATCTTGCCGACCTCAAGGTGCGCCAGGCGATCCGCTTCGCGATCGATGTCGATGCCATCATCCAGGGCGCCTATTCCGGCGCCACCTCGCGCGCCAAGACGCTGCTAGCGCCCGGCCTGCTCGGCAATTGGGCCGACGCGCCGCTCTACACCAGGGACGTCGCCAAGGCGCGGGCGCTGCTCACTGAATCCGGCAAGGCGGGGCTGACCTTCACCTTCACCTGCCTCAACGACGCGACCTCGCTGGCGGTCGCGCAGATCGCCCAGGCCAATCTCGCCGAGGTCGGCATCACGCTCACCATCAACGCGATGGATTCCGGTGCCTACTGGGCGCTCGGCGCCGACGATGCCAGCAAGGATCTCGAACTGACGCTCATTCCCTACACGTCGAAATTCGACCCGAGCTTCCAGACGCAATGGTTCCTCGCCAGCCAGATCGGCCTGTGGAACTGGCAGCGCTGGAACAGTCCCGAATTCGACAAGCTCCACCAGGAAGGGCTGGAGACGCTGGACAAGGCCAAGCGCGAGGCGATCTATATCAACATGCAGAAGCTGCTCGATGAATCGGCCTCCTGCATCTGGATCACGCATGGCCGCAACTTCTTCGTCGACGCGGCCTGGCTGAAGCCGATGTTCCTGCCCAATGGCAAGGACTGGCAGTTCGAGTTCTTCGACAAGGCGTGAGGTCAAACCGGTGGACCTGGGAGGGGTGGTTGACCAGATGACCAGATGTGGCGGGCCGGACCCGGAGCGTTCATGACCAGGTCGCAACGGACCGCTGCTTTCATCGCCAGCCGTCTGGCGTCGGTGGTGCTGACCATCGCCGGCGCCACGCTGCTGCTGTTCCTGATGGTGCGCCTGGTGCCGGGGGATTTCACCTCGGTGATGCTCGGCCCGCGAGCGACGCCGGAGCTGCGCGCCCAGATCACCCATGACATGGGTCTCGACCGCAGCATGGTCGAGCAGCTCTGGTTGTTCGCCAGCCGTGCCGCAACCGGCAATTTCGGCGAGGATGTCGTTTCGCACCGGCCGATCCTCGACATCGTGCTCGATGTCATTCCCAACACGCTGGCGCTTGCCTTCAGTGCCCTGGCGCTGGCTCTGGTTGTGGGCATTCCGATCGGCGTCATCGCTGCACTGAAACCGGGCTCTTGGCTCGACAGCGGCCTGGCGTTGCTGTCGATCTCCTTCATCACAACGCCGACCCTGGTGGTCTCGGTGATCCTGTTCCTGATCTTCGCCATCGGTCTGCACTGGCTGCCGGTGGCGGGCGCCGGCAACCCCGGTGACATCATGGACCGGCTGCGGCATCTGATCTTGCCCAGCGTGGCGCTGGCGCTCGGCTGGGTCGGCTATATCTCGCGGCTTGTGCGCGCCGCACTGCTCGACACGCTGGCCGAACTGCATGTGCGCACGCTGCGCGCCTATGGCGTTTCCGAATACCGCATCGTCGGCCTCTACGCGCTGAAGCTCGCCCTGGTGCCGGTGGTGTCCATCCTCGGCATCGGGCTCGGCGACCTGATCGGCAGCTCGGTCGTCGTCGAGATCATCTTCGCCCGCTCCGGCATCGGCAGCCTGATCTTCAATTCGATCGCCCAGCGCAACTACCCCGTCGTGCAGGCTTGTGTGGTGTTCATCGTCGCCTTCTACATCGTCGCCAATCTGGTGGTCGACATGATCAACGCGCTGCTCGACCCGCGCATCGCGGTGGGCCGCGGATGAGCGGACTGGTCGCGACGCTCAAACGCATCTGTTCGGAACGCGACGGCCGGCTTGGGTTGGCCTTCACGTGTCTCATCCTGGTGTTCGCGCTGGTTGGACCGCTGGTCAGCCCCGACCCGAACGCCATCGACATCAAGGCCCGCTTCGCGCCGCCGGGCGTGATGCATCTTCTGGGCACCGACAATCTCGGCCGCGACCTGATGGCGCGCACCTCGGTCGGCACGCGCTATGCGCTGACGCTGGCGGTGATGATCGTCGTCATCTCGTCGGTCATAGGCTCGCTGATCGGCATTGTCGCTGGCATCGCCGGGGGCTGGGTCGACCGGGCGGTGACGGCGGTGTTCGACATCGTCAACGCTTTCCCGCCGCTCATCCTCGCCTTCGCGCTGATCGCGCTCTACGGCAAGGGCTCGGCCACCTTCGTGCTTCTGGTCACCGTCGTCTTCATTCCGCAATTCGGCCGCATGGCGCGCGCCCGCGCCCAGACCTTGCGCACCCTGAGCTTCATCGAGGCCGAACGCATGCTGGCCGTCCATCCCGTCACCATCGTGGTCAGGCACTACCTGCCCAATGTCGCCGGCCCGATCATCGTGCTGGCCAGCATGAACCTGCCTGTGGTGATCGCCTTCGAAGCTTCGCTCTCCTTCCTCGGCTTTGGCGTGCAACCGCCGAAATCGTCGCTCGGCACGCTGATCAAGGACGGCTTCATCTCGATCAACCAGTCCTGGTGGCCGACTGTTGCCGCAGCCCTTGTGCTGGCCATCGCCACGCTCGGCGCCACCTTGCTCGGCGAAGCGCTGCGGCGCGTCATCGACCCGAAGTCGGCGGGGGTGCGCTGATGGCGATTTCGCTGCGCAACCTGTCGGTCGACTACAGCCTGCCGCAAGGCACCGCGCATGCGCTGCGTGGCGTGTCGCTGGACATAGAAAAGGGCGAATTGCTCGGGCTGGTCGGCGAATCCGGCAGCGGAAAATCGACCGTCGCCTTCGCGCTGATGGGCCTGCTCGCCAACAATGCCAAGGTCACCTCGGGTACGGCGACGATCGACGGCAAAAGCTTCGACCTGACGAAGCGCAATGCGACGGCGGCGTTGCGCGGTCGCGGCATGGCGATGATCTTCCAGGACCCGATGATGTCGCTCAATCCAGTGTTCACCATCGGCACGCAGCTGTGCGAAGTGCTGCGCCGGCGCTCACCCGGCAGCGACCGCAAAGCCCGGGTCGGGATGGCCGAAGATGCGCTCGACAAGGTCAAGCTCAGCAACCCGCGGCGGCGGATGAACCAGTATCCGCATGAACTGTCCGGCGGCATGCGCCAGCGCGTCGTGATCGCCATGGCGCTGCTGTCCGAACCGGCGCTGCTGATCGCCGACGAGCCGACGACGGCGCTCGATGTCACCGTCGAGGCGCAGATAATGCGTGAGATCATCGGCCTGCGCGACCGCATCGGCTGCGCGGTGCTTTTGATCACCCACAGCCTCGGCCTGGTCACCGAATATTGCGACAGGCTTTCGGTGCTCTATGCCGGCGAAAGACTGGAAAGCGGCACAGTGAGACAAGTGCAGCGCCAGCCCGGCCATCCCTATACGCGCATGCTGTTCGACTGCGAGGTGCCGATCGACCGCGAGCGCCAAGCCGATGCCTCGGAGAACCGCTTCACGGTGATATCAGGCGACCTGCCGGACCCGCGCCGGCGGCCGCCCGGCTGCATCTTCAACGGACGCTGCGATGTTTCCTTCGACGATTGCGCCGTTATCAACCCCGGCGATTATCCGGTCGGCAACGAGGCCGAGCACAGGGCCCGCTGCCTTCGGTTGGCGACGCCATGACCGACGCGATCTCGATCAGCAATGCGCAACTGCGCTTTGGCGAGACCGCCGCGCTCGACGGCGTGTCGCTGGCCATCCCGCAAGGCACGTGTTTCGGCATCGTCGGCGAATCCGGTTCCGGCAAGACGACGCTGATGCGTGCCGTTCTCGGCCTGCAGAAGCTTGACCAGGGCGAGATTCGCATTCTCGGCAATCCGCTGGTGCACAGCCGTGCGGCGCTCAAGCAACGCGCCAGCTTCATCCAGCCGATCTTCCAGGATCCGGCTGCTTCGCTGTCGCCGCGCAGCCGCATCCGCACGCTGATGAACGAGGTCGGCACGGTGCTGAGGGAACCGCATGCCGCAATGCATGAGCGGCTGCGTGTCATCCTGAACCGGCTTGGCCTGCCGCCAGGTGTCATCGACAAATACCCGCACGAGATTAGCGGCGGCCAGGCGCGGCGCGTGGCGATCGCGCGGGCGTTGCTGATGAAGCCGTCGATCCTGATTGCCGATGAGCCCACCGCCGGTCTCGACGTCTCCGTGCAGGGCGACCTGCTCAATCTGCTGCAGGACATCAGGCGGTCGGACAACATCACGCTGGTGGTCATCAGCCACAATCTGGCGATCGTGCGCCTGATTGCCGAAAACGCCGTCGTCATGCGCGCCGGCAAGGTGGTCGAGGGCGGTGAAGTGGGATCGCTGTTCAAATCACCTCGGGAAGCCTATACGCGCGAATTGCTGGCCGCGTGGCCTGGTGTCACGCAGTCCAAACCGACGGGCTGAAAGCTGGCTAAAGCTGAGCTTCGATGGCGGCCTTGTCGATCACCGACCAGACATGCCTGATCCTGCCGTCGAGAAATTCATAGAAGACGTTCTCGCTGAAGGACACTTTCCGGCCGTTGATGGGCAGGCCAAGGAAGGTTCCGATCGGCGTGCAGTTGAACTGAAGCCGGCTGGCTATGAAGGGCGTGTCCGAGATCAGCAGCTGGATGTCGAAATAGAGGTCCGGAATCTCCGAAAAATCCCGCTCCAGCATCTTGCGATACCCGGCCAGTCCGATCCGGTCGCCATTGTAATGCACCTCGTCATGAACGAACCGGTGCAGGTGCCGCCAATCCTGATTGTTGAGGCAAGCGATGTAGCCGAGATAGGTGTCGGTAAGATCGGTGTCGGTCACGGCGATTGCTCCGGTGCTGATGCCTGGTCTCGAACCTGTGGTTCGCGCGAACAGGAAGATAGAACGACCGACGATTCATTCCAGATGGGTTGCGCTCTATCGGCGGCAACGCAGAGGGCGGCCGGCAGCCGCCAGCCGACCTCCGGGTCACGCCCGGCTAGAACATACCGCGATCGTTGCTGCGCTGGTCGTCTTCCACCAGATGCGGCTGATAGATTCCCGCTCGCGCCGTTCGCCGCCAGGGCCGGGCCGGGTCTGCCGGATTGTTGTCGATATCGGCGACGGCAATCGCGGCGGTTCCATCGGCTGGACATTGCGCCGCCCAGCGGCCACCGGGGGCAACGATCCCCGAAGGCGCGGTCAGGCTGTGTTGCGCGGGGAGAGAGAAACTCGCCCAGTAATTGTTGCTTGCCGCGTGTCCCTGCATCTCGACGGCGAAGGCCGGACCATCGGCGGCAGTGATTGTCGAGAACAGGACGCAGTCGACATCTAGCCTCTCATAGTCGATGAAAATCTCGGGAAAGTGCGCTTCCATGCCGAGCGTGCAGCCGAAGCGGAGCCCGTCGACCTCGAACGTCATGGGGATCGAACCCGGCGTGTACATGAAGGAGATCTTGGTGTTCGACAGCATGCGCTCGTCATAGCGCGTCACCAGCTCGCCGCGATCGGAGACGACATAGAGGCTGTTGTGCGGCCGACGCGGTCCGCTCAGCCGATGCACCGAACCGAAGACCGTCCACAGCCCAAGCTCGCGCGCAAGCGCTGTCGTCGCCTCCAGTTCCTCGCGCAGGACAGCCCATTCGAACCGGCTCCAATCGGCAGGCCCGATATGTTCGCGGCCCCTGGCCGACATGATGCGTTTGTTGGGGGAGCAGGTCGCGCCTTCGGGAAAGTGCAGCAGTCTCGCGCCCGCCTGCCGCGCCTCTCGCATCAGGCGTCGCATCTCCAGCCCGCTGTCGCGCAGCGCGCCGATGTTGGTGGGGTCATCATGGACGGTGCTTTGCGCCACGGCCAATCGCACCGATCTCACTTCGGTCGCCGGATCGTTCGGCGCACCGCGGTGAAAATGCCTGAGAGCAGCCGTATAGGATTCGCCTGTCCTGGCAGCGCGAGCCCGCACACGGCGTTTGAAATTTGTATTTTGCGTCATTGTCATGGCCTTTCACGTCCCGGATGGGGTTCCCCAGCAACCACATCCGAAACGGTCGGACCAAGACAGCGGCCTGAGACTGGAAAGCCCCTTTGCCTCCGTTGAAAGGCCGTGCTGGGGACGGTCCCTGGAGGTTCGGCGCAGGCCACGCCGTGGAGAATGATGCCGATGCTGTCCTGCTTCGTCAACCGGGCAGGCAACCGATGCTGACCGGTCGAAAGGCTCACATCTAATCCCGGTAGCGCAGCGCGTCGACCAGCAGCGAGAAGGCTGGCGTCGCCTGCCGGCGGCTGGGGTAATAGAGATGGTAGCCGGGGAAGGGCGCGCACCAGTCGGCGAGCACCCGCACCAGCCGGCCGTCGGCCAGATAGGCTGTCACCTGGTCGTCGGGCATATAGGCGAGCCCCAATCCGGCGAGCACGGCATTCATGCGCAGTGCGGCTGTGTTGAACACCAGCTGGCCTTCGACCCGCACCTTCAGCTCGCGCCCGGCCTTCTCGAACTCCCACGCATAGAGCCCGCCATAGGTCGGCAGCCGCAGATTGATGCAATTGTGGTCGGTCAGGCCCTGCGGCACGCGTGGTTTTGGCCGCGTGGCGAAATAGGCCGGCGACCCGACCACCGCCATGCGCATATCGGGGCCGATGCGCACAGCGATCATGTCGCGTGCCACCTGTTCGCCCAGCCGCACGCCGGCATCATAGCGCTCGGCAACGATGTCGGTCAGGCCGTAATCGACGATGATCTCTATCCTGATGTCGGGATAGTCCGGCAGCAGCCTTGATATCGCCGGCCACAGGATCGCATCGGCGGCATGCTCGCCGGCGGTGATGCGGATGGTGCCGGCGGGGTTTTCGCGCAAGGCGCTGAGCGCCGTGAGCTCGGTCTCGATCTCGTCGAGCCTCGGCCCGACGGTGCGCTGCAGCCGCTCGCCGGCTTCGGTCGGCGAGACGCTGCGCGTGGTGCGGGTCAGAAGCCTGACGCCCAGCCGCTCCTCCAGCGTGCGAACTGTGTGGCTGAGCGCCGATTGGGAAACGCCGAGCTTGGCCGCCGCCCTGGTGAAGCTTTCCTCGCGCGCGACGGCGAGGAAAGCGGTCAGCTCGTTCAGATTGTCTCGCGGCATTCATGAGCCCTTCTCATAAGTACATGCCGGTTATAGCAGCTAATCATGGGCAATCGCAGGCCCTAAATTGGCATCACAAGATCGGGCGGCCCAAAGCTGGGCGGCCTTGAAGCCAATGGCCGCGTCGGGCCCGGCGTGGAAAAGGAACAAAACCATGGATATCAAGCGAAGCGGTTCTCAAGCCTCCGGCAAGGGACCGGGCGACTGGTTCACCGGCACGGTGCGCATCGACCCGCTGTTCCAAGCCATCGCACCGGCCCGCGCGGCCGGCAACGCCGTCACCTTCGAGCCCGGCGCGCGCACCGCATGGCACACCCATCCGCTCGGCCAGTTGCTGATCGTCACCGCCGGCTGCGGCCGCGTGCAGCGCGAGGGCGGCCCGGTCGAGGAAATCCGGCCCGGCGACGTGGTTCGCTTCGAGCCGGGCGAGAAGCACTGGCATGGCGCGGCACCCACCACCGCCATGACCCACATCGCCATCCAGGAAGCGCTCGACGGCAAGGCGGTCGACTGGATGGAGCCCGTCAGCGACGCGCAGTACCAGGCCTGATCGCCGGAGCCAGCACAATGTCCACGCCCGCACCGCACAAGACGGCCATCCTGGCGATTATCCTCGTCAGCTACGTGATGATCGTGCTCGACACCTCGATCGTGCTCACCGGCCTGCCGAAGATCCATCAAAGCCTGGGCTTCACGGATGCCGGGCTGGCATGGGTGCAGAGCGCCTATACCTTGACCTTCGGCGGCTTCCTGCTGCTGGGGGCACGGGCGGGCGACATTCTGGGCCGTAGGCTGATGCTCATCGTCGGGCTCGCCCTGTTCACGCTCGCCTCGCTGGCGATCGGTGCTGCGCAATCAGCGGCCTGGATGATCAGCGCGCGGGCCATCCAGGGCCTTGGCGCCGCCATCCTGGCGCCGTCGACGCTGGCGCTCCTGCAGACCACCTTCGCCGAGGGCTCCGAACGCACCCGCGCCGTGTCCTACTACAGCGCCGTGGCCGGTGTGGCGGCAAGCGTCGGCCTGGTGCTGGGCGGCGTGCTTGCCGACTGGATCTCCTGGCGCGTCGGCTTCTTCATCAATCTCCCTATCGGCATCGCGATGATCATCGCCGCACGCCGCACCATCGTGGAAACCGAGCAGCGTGCTGGCCAGCTCGACATCGTCGGCGCACTGACCTCGACCGTTGGCATGACGGCCCTTGTCTACGGCTTTATCCGTTCGGCCGACACTGGCTGGGCAAACGCCGGGACGATCGCGTCGCTGGCGGGCGCCGTGCTGCTGCTTGGCGTCTTCGTCGTCAACGAGTGGAACGCGAAGCAGCCGATCATGCCGCTGCGACTGTTTGCCAGCCGCGAGCGCGCTGGCGCATACGCCGCCCGTATCCTGTTCCTGGGCGCCATGATCGGCTTCTTTTTCTTCACCACGCAGTATCTGCAAGGGGTACTCAACTACAGGGCATCGCTGACCGGCATGGCCTTCCTGCCGATGACGATGGTCAATTTCGCCGTGGCGATGGTCGTGCCGCAGCTGACCCGCAGGTTCGGCAACGGCCGGCTGCTCGCCTGCGGCCTCACGCTCTGCCTCGCGGGCATGGTGTGGCTGAGCCGCGCCACGTTCGATACTTCCTACCTAACCAGTGTGGCGTTGCCCATGGTGCTGATCGGCGCGGGACAAGGCATGGCGCTCAGCCCGCTCACCACATCGGGCATTGCCGGCGTCGCACCCCAGGATGCCGGCGCCGCCTCGGGCGTCGTTAACGTCGCTCATCAGCTCGGCAATTCGCTTGGCCTCGGCGTGCTTGTTGCAGTGGCGGCGGTGGGCGCCGGCGCGCTCGATGGCCGGGAGCTGCTCGCCTACCGCGTCGGCACCGCGCTCACCGCCGGCTCCGCCATGCTGGCATTCGCGCTGCTGATCGTCTGCGCGCTGATCGTGCGGCCCCGCAAGTCGGCGCAAGCGGTTGCGAGCGGCGCGAACGCCTGAGTGCCGGACATGGGGCGACAGCCTCAACAGGAATCGAAAGGAGAACAACAATGCAAAAGCGCACACTTGGAACCAGCGGTCTCGAAGTCTCGGCTCTCGGACTCGGCTGCATGGGCATGACCTCGGTCTACGGGCCGCCAGCCGTGAGGGGCGATATGATCTCGCTCATACGGACAGCCGTGGATCAAGGCGTCACCCTGTTCGACACGGCGGAGGCCTACGGCCCCTTTGTCAATGAGGAATTGATCGGCGAAGCGCTGGCGCCGTTGCGGGACAGAGTGGTGATTGCCACGAAGTTCGGCTTCGACATCAATCTTGAGACGGGCCAGCGCAGCGGCGGCCTGAACAGCAGGCCGGATCATATCAGGGCGGTCGCGGAAGCTTCACTGAAGCGCCTCAGGACCGATCGCATCGACATCTTTTATCAGCACCGCGTCGATCCGAATGTGCAAATCGAGGATGTCGCGGGCGCGGTGAAGGAGCTGATCGCGGAAGGCAAGGTCAAGTATTTCGGGCTCTCCGAAGCTGGAGCGCAGACCATTCGGCGCGCTCACGCTGTCCATCCCGTTACCGCGGTGCAGAGCGAATATTCACTGTGGTATCGGGGACCCGAGGCGGAGATCCTGCCAACACTGGAGGAACTCGGCATCGGTTTCGTTCCCTTCAGCCCGCTGGGAGCAGGCTTTCTGACCGGCAAGATGGATGCGAACACGACGTTTGCCAGCACCGACTTCCGCGCCAGTGTTCCCCGCTTCGCGCCCGAGGCGCTGAAGGCGAATGTGCCGCTGGTCGACCTGCTGCGCAAGGTGGCGGCAGCAAAGGGCGCCACCCCGGCACAGATCGCGCTTGCCTGGCTGATTGCTCAGAAGCCATGGATTGTTCCGATCCCTGGCACCACGAAGCTGCACCGTCTGGAGGAGAACCTCGGATCTGCCGCCATCGCGCTTGCGCCGGAGGAGCTCAAAGATATCGACCAGGCTGCCTCGCAGATCACGTTAAAGGGTGCTCGCCTGCCGCAAGCGGTGCTGGACATGACGAACCGCTAGGAAAGGAGAACAACAATGCAAAAGCGCACACTTGGTACAAGTGGTCTCGAAGTCTCGGCCATCGGGCTGGGCTGCATGGGGATGAGCCAGTCATACGGGCAACCGATGGAGACGCCGGATGCTGTCCGCCTGATCCGCTCAGCGTTCGAGCGCGGCGTCACTTTCTTCGACACCGCCGAGGTCTATGGCCCGTTCAAGAACGAGGAGGTCGTCGGTGAGGCGCTGCAGCCAATCCGCGACCAGGTGGTGATCGCCACCAAGTTCGGCATCGACATCGCCGGTACGGCCGGACACGACGGCATGGATAGCCGGCCGGAGCATATTCGCGACGTCGTCGAGGCCTCTCTCAAACGGCTGAGGACCGACCACATCGATCTCCTCTACCAGCACCGCGTCGATCCGGTCGTGCCCATCGAAGAGGTGGCGGGCACGGTGAAGGACTTGATCAGCCAAGGCAAGGTCAAGCATTTCGGCCTCTCCGAGGCGGGCGTGCGCACCATCCGTCGCGCGCATGCGGTGCAGCCGGTCACCGCACTTCAAAGCGAATACTCGCTGTGGTGGCGTGAACCCGAGGAGGCGATCCTGCCGGTCCTCGAAGAACTGGGGATCGGCTTCGTGCCCTTCAGCCCATTGGGCAAAGGCTTCCTCACCGGCGCCATCAACGCCAGCACGACGTTCGACAGCAGCGATTTCCGCAACACTGTCCCGCGTTTTGCGGAGGGGGCCAGGCGAGCGAACCAGGCGCTGGTCGATGCGATCGTCGCGATCGCGGCCGGGAAGAACGTGACCCCGGCCCAGGTCGCGCTCGCCTGGCTGCTGGCGCGGAAGCCTTGGATCGTTCCGATCCCCGGCACCACGAAGCTCAATCGCCTCGAGGAGAATATAGGATCGGCGGCGGTTGCGCTGACGGCGGACGATCTTGCCGACATCGAAAATGTGGTCTCGGCAATTGCCGTGCAGGGAGAGCGCTACTCCCCGCAACAGGCGGCAAGGATCGATCGCTGAGCCAGGCGCCAAGGAGAGCGAGATGAGCCAGTCGGGCCTGTTCTCAAGACGAGGTGCGCTTATGACCGCGCTTGCATTGCCACTGGGTGCTGGATTGGGTGCCGGATCGAGCCTGCCCGCCGCCGCGTCGAACGCGCGGCAAGCGGGCAGCGCCAAGGTTCTGGTGGCGTACTACACCCGAACCGGCAACACGCGCGTCATCGCGCGCCAGATCAGCCGGGCTCTCGGAGCGGACATTTTCGAGATCCGCACCGTGGATCCCTACCCGGAAGACTATGAGGAGCAGGTCGCAGTGGCGGAACAGCAGCGGGTGTCCGGTTTCGAACCGCCGCTCGCCACCACGGTGCCGGACATCAGATCCTACGAGACGGTGTTCCTCGGATTTCCGATCTGGGGCATGACCGCGCCTGCGGTGATCCGCTCCTTCCTGGCGAAACACGATCTGTCGGGCAAGACATTGGTGCCGTTCATCATCCATGGCGGCTACGGAATCGGGCAGAGCCTGAAGGTCCTCGCCGACCATGCGCCGGCGGCGAGGCTCATCGAAGGTTTTTCCAAGCAGTGCGACCAGGAGCGCGAGACGCTGGAACAGGTCACACGCTGGCTCGGCAGGGTCGAAGTGCCCGGCTGAGCCACCACATTAAGGGCGTGCTCTATGGCATCGCAGCCGCGCTGCCGCACATGAAGACCCAGAGAGCGGCCACATGTGATCCTGTTGCGGCCGACGGCGCAGGAGTATTGAGGGCACAAGGATCGTGCCCGGATCGGATGGCAGTATCTCAGCTTGGGATTTGGCTTTCTGCGAACTCGCGTCTTGCGGCCGTGAAAACCTCGCGGGCAGCGTCGGCATTCATGACGGCGATCGCAAGGCCAATGACAATATCTGGCCAAGCCGAGTTCCACACAAATGCCGTGACCAGGCCGGCGGCAATGATTGCGATATTCGCCAGGACATCGTTGCGCGCCGACAGGAATGCTGCGTGGGTAAGGCTGCCGCTGTGATGGCGATAGCGAGCGAGCATCAGCGCGCACGACAGGTTGACGAGGATCGCGCCAGCCGCGGTAAGCGTTAGCGGAACGGGCGCTGGCGGGATTGGAACGTTGAACTTCTCCCAAGCCGTCCAAAGGGTCGCCAAAGCCGGGATCAGAAGTACCCCGGCCAGCGCCATTCCAAGCCGCGCTCGATTACGGATAGTCCAGCCCAGCGCAACCATGATCAGCAGGTTGACGGATGCATCCTCGAGAAAATCGATGCTGTCCGCGAACAGCGATACAGATCCGATCCAAACGGCGACGGCAAACTCGATACCGAAATAGCCAAGGTTCAGGATGGCGACCATCCGCACCGCCTTGCCTAGCGTCCCGGTCATATCCTGTCCTCATCAATTGCCGCTGCCGCAAGGCATATAGGGTTTCCATGACATGAGACATTGCCGATTTCAGCGGCCGCCTTGACAACGCTGCGGTTCCTGCTCCAGCTTGGCGCCATGTTCGTTTTCGCGCCCACCATCACCAAGCGACGCCGCTCCTGCACGAGCGGCAAGCTGATTGCGCGACGACAACAACCGGCACGATAGACCTGGTTCGTTCGTTTCCAGCCCCGCCCGCGACATCCGCCGGCGGGGTTTTCATGTCTGGAGCACTTCATGACCATCGTTTCGTCCATCCGACTTCGGCCGGCCACGCCGGCGAATGCCGCCGCGATCCGGGACATTGTGCGCACCGCCTATGCCAAATGGGTGCCGGTGATCGGCCGCGAGCCGCTGCCGATGCGCGCTGACTATGAGAAGGCGGTGGCCGAGCATCCGTTCGATCTCGCCGTCGAGGATGGCGCCATTGTCGGGATGATCGAAACCATCCTGGCCGACGATCACCTCTGGATCGAGAATGTCTGCGTCGCATCGCAGGCGCAGGGCAGGGGGATCGGCCGGCTGCTGCTGGAACTGGCCGAGCGCAAGGCAATCGAAGCGGGCCGCCTCGAGCTTCGCCTGCTGACCAATGGCGCCTTCGAGGCCAATGTGTCGCTTTACAAAAAGCATGGCTATGTGATCGATCGGGAAGAGCCGTTCATGGGCGGCATGACGGTCTATATGAGCAAGAGGCTCGCGGGATCACCGGTAATCTGAGGAAGGAGTTCGACAATGTCCATCAGCGTCAGGCTTAGGCAACTCTCAGGGCATTACGCGGTTTCCCGGCTGGAGGCGGGCGACGCCATTCCCGGTTGGGCGGACGGGCCAGGCTTCGTCAGCATCACAAGGACCGACGACGAACTTTCGATCGTTTGTCTGCAGGATCGTGTGCCGGATAGCGTCAGGCAGGACGGTGACTGGGTGGCCTTCAAACTCCAGGGGCCGTTTGCCTTCGACGAAACCGGTATCGTGCTGTCGGTCATAAGGCCGTTGTCGGAGAACGGGTTGGGCATCTTCGTGGTGTCCACTTTCGATGGCGACCATCTGTTGGTGAAAGCGACGGATCAGGCCGCCGCGAGGCGGTTTCTGGTCGAGGCTGGACATATCTTGCTGTAATCCAGCCTCGCTCTGGCTCAACGACTCGCGCACTGGGTCAACCACTTCCGGGGTTGCGTTTGACAGCGGCGGTTGTGCATCGTTATCTCCAGCCACATATGACGGCCGGCACGGCCATGCGGTGCATCCCAAGGAGCAAACCATGTCACACAATCTGCAATTCTATATCGATGGCGCGTGGGTCGATCCTGTTGTGCCCAACACTTTCGACGTCATCGACCCGTCGAATGAGGATGCCTTCGCGCAGATCTCGCTCGGCTCCAAGGCCGATGTCGACAAGGCGGTGGCCGCAGCCAAGCGCGCCTTCAACAGCTTTGGTTTCACCGAGGTCGGCGAGCGGCTCGAACTCCTGAACCGCATCATCGCGGTCTACAAGAAGCGCAGCGCCGATCTGGCGGTTGCCGTGTCGCGCGAAATGGGTGCGCCGCGCCAGATGGCATTGGACAGCCAGGTCGGCATCGGCCTTGCGCATCTGCAGAAGATGGCCGACGTGCTAGGGAGTTTCGAGTTCCGCCACGTGAAGGGCAATCATCTCGTGGTCAAGGAGCCGATCGGTGTCGTCGGCCTGATCACGCCGTGGAACTGGCCGCTCAACCAGATCACCTGCAAGGTCGGTCCGGCGCTTGCCGCCGGCTGCACCATGGTGCTCAAGCCCTCAGAGATCGCGCCGCTCGACGCCATCATCTTCGCCGAAATCCTCGACGAGGCCGGCGTGCCGAAGGGCGTGTTCAACCTCATCAATGGCGACGGTCCGGGCGTCGGCCAGGCGCTGTCCAGCCATCCCGACATCGACATGATGTCGTTCACCGGTTCGACCCGCGCCGGCATCCTGGTGGCCAAGGCCGCCGCCGACACGGTCAAGCGCGTGCATCAGGAGCTTGGCGGCAAGTCGGCCAACATCCTGTTCGGGGATGTCGACCTCGCAAGCGCCGTCTCCAAGGGCGTCGCCGGTTGCTTCAGCAACAGCGGCCAGTCCTGCAACGCGCCGACGCGCATGTTCGTGCCGCGTGACCGCCACGACGAGGCGGCCGGCTATGCCAAGGCGGCTGCGGAAAAGTTCACCGTCGGCCCCGCCGACGCTGCCGGCACCAAACTCGGCCCGGTCGTCAACCAGGTCCAGTTCGACAAGATCCAGGACCTGATCCAGGCCGGCATCGACGAGGGTGCGACGCTAGTCGCTGGCGGCCCTGGCCGTCCGGCCGAACTCAACCGCGGTTATTATGTCAGGCCGACGGTGTTCGCGGACGTCACCCACGACATGCGCATCGCGCGCGAAGAGATTTTTGGGCCGGTGCTGGCGATCATGCCCTATGACAGCGTCGACGAGGTGATCAACACCGCCAACGACACCGTCTATGGCCTCGCCTCCTACATCCAGGCCAAGGACATGAAGAAGGCGCGCGAAGTCGCGGCGCGCATGCGCACCGGCAATGTCTACATCAACTATCCCCAGTGGGACGCCGGCCTGCCGTTCGGCGGCTACAAGCAGTCGGGCAACGGCCGCGAATATGCCGAATACGGGCTCGAGGATTTCCTCGAGATCAAGGGCATCGCGGGATATGAGGCGGCGGAGTAAAACGGGTCGGGGCGCGCCACGATAAGTGGCGCGCAACTTTCTGGATCTGGGCCAATCGCCCGAAGTTGGCGCTGCCCCTCACCTGCCTGCCGGCATCCTCTCCCCGTATAGTGACGGGGAGAGGGACGCTGCCATCGCCGGTTTCGCCAATCACCAGCGTTGCAAGTAGGGCGCCAGCGTTGCGGCTAGCCCCTTCTCCCCGTCACTATACGGGGAGAAGTGCCCGGCAGGGCGATGAGGGGCGGCGCTGGCCTCGGCGATTGGTGGTCCAAGGTGGAACCGATCATCGGTGCGAACCAGTTTGCCTTGTGCCTCGCAACGCCGTTCCTTGCCAATTGGCAAATACATGCTATATATCTGCCAATAGCGAGGCAACAAATGCAGCTTCAGTCCATCGTCACCACGCCTGCCACGGTCGGCAGCGTCATCTCGGATGACGAGGCGGGCGCCTTGGCGCGCACCACGGTCAACCTGTTCAAGGCCTGGAATCTCACGGATATGGAGGCCTGCATCCTGCTTGGCGGTATGTCGGCTCGGACCTGGGCGCGTTGGAAGACTGGGGCGAAAGAAGGCGGCATCGGCAGGATCGACCGCGATCTGCGCACCCGCATGGCGCACCTGATGGGCATCCACAAGGGCCTGCGCTATCTGTTCACGGAGCCGGCGCGCGGCTATGCCTGGATACGCAAGCCCAATGCCACCTTCGGCGGCCAGTCGGCCCTCGACCTGATGCTGCGCGGCGAAATCTCCGATCTCTCGGCGATGCGGGAATGGCTCGATGCGGAGCGTGGTGCATGGTGAGTGGGCTTGCGGTCCGTCGCCGCGTCGACTGGCACCAGACCTTCCGCATCATCCGCTCCATCCATCCGCCCATCGACCTCTTCGAGGACGTTGCCGACCCGCGCGACTGGGAGGCGCTTGCCGCCGTCGAGGCGAAAACGAACCCGCGCATCCGGTTCGAGATCGGCGACCTCGGCAAGGTGTCGGCCGCAAGGCGGATTTCCGGTCCCGGCGCGAGCTTCGTGATGGCGCCCTTCGTGCATTGCTCGACGCTCAGGCCAGGCCGTTTCTCGGATGGCAGTTACGGGATCTACTATGCCGGCGACAGCGAGGAGGTGGCGCTGGCCGAGACCATCCACCACCATCAGAAATTCATGGGCGCCACCAACGAGGGGCCGGGCTGGACAGCGGATTTCCGCGTGCTGATCGGCGGCGTCGACCGCAGCCTCGATGACGTGAACGCCGTGCCAGGCGTGCTCGACCCGGACGACTACACCGCCTCGCAGGCGGAAGGGCGGGCGTTGCGGGCTGCCGGCAGCGATGGGCTGGTGTGGAACAGCGTGCGCATGCCGGGCGGCGGCTGCATCGGCATCTTCTGGCCTGATGTCATCCCCGTTCCGGTGCAGGGCCGGCACTACAGCTATCACTGGGATGGCGCCCGCGTGGACTTCGTGCGCCAGCACGATACGGGAAAGGTGCTGGCCGTCACCTGATGGCGGGCGGACACGCTTTACAGATCGCGGGGAAGCCGATATCCATAAATCCAAGGATTCGGATATATGGATAAGAAAGACACTTTGAATGCACTGGCCGCACTTGGCCAGGAGACGCGGCTGGATGTCTTCCGGCTGCTCGTGCGCGCCGGGCCGGAAGGCATTCCGGCTGGCGAGATCGCGACAAGGCTGGACACGGTCCAGAACACCATGTCAGCGCATCTGAAGGTGCTCGCCCATGCCGGGCTGATCCGCCCCGAACGCGACGGTCGGATCGTGCGCTACGTCGCCGACATGACCGGCTTGCGCGACCTGCTGGCCTATCTGATGGAAGATTGCTGCAATGGCGCGCCGGAACTCTGCCGACCCGTCATCAATGCCGTGACCTGCGACTGCTGAGGGCAGCGATGACTGCCTGGATATTCAACATCTATCGCGCGCCGTCCGAACAAGGAAAGCCATCATGACCGATCACGCTCTGAACGCGAGCGACACAGCGCGGCCCGGCATCGGCTTCGTCGAGAAATATCTGACGGTGTGGGTGGCGCTCTGCATCGTCGCGGGCATCGCGCTCGGTCATCTGCTGCCGGGCGTGTTCGGCGCCATCGCCTCGGCCGAGATCGCTAGGGTCAACATTCCCATCGCGGTGCTGATCTGGCTGATGATCGTGCCGATGCTCTTGCGCGTCGATTTTGCATCGCTGGCCAGGGTCGGCACCTACTGGCGCGGCATCGGCGTGACGCTGTTCATCAACTGGGCGGTGAAACCGTTCTCGATGGCGCTGCTGGGCTGGCTCTTCGTCGGCTGGCTGTTCCGGCCCTGGCTGCCGGCCGCGCAGATCGATTCCTACATTGCCGGGCTGATCATCCTTGCCGCGGCCCCGTGCACGGCGATGGTGTTCGTCTGGTCGAACCTGACGCGCGGCGAGCCGAATTTCACGCTGTCGCAGGTGGCGCTCAACGACGCGATCATGATCGTTGCCTTCGCGCCGATCGTCGGCCTGCTGCTCGGCCTGTCGGCGATCACCGTGCCATGGGGCACGCTGATGCTGTCGGTCGGGCTCTATATCGTAGCACCGGTGATCGTCGCGCAACTGGTTCGGGGCCGGTTGCTGGCGGCAAGCGGGCAAGGCGGGCTCGATGCGCTGCTCGCCGCGCTGCAGCCCCTGTCGCTGGTTGCCCTTCTGGCGACGCTGGTGCTGCTGTTCGGCTTCCAGGGTGAGCAGATCATCGCGCAGCCGCTGGTGATCGTGCTGCTGGCGGTGCCGATCCTGATCCAGGTCTATTTCAACTCCGGCCTTGCCTATCTGCTCAACCGGGTCAGCGGCGAACGCCACTGCGTGGCCGGACCATCGGCGCTGATCGGCGCGTCGAATTTCTTCGAGCTGGCGGTGGCCGCCGCGATCGCGCTGTTCGGGCTGAATTCGGGCGCAGCCCTTGCCACCGTGGTCGGCGTCCTCATCGAGGTTCCGGTCATGCTGTCGGTGGTGTGGATCGTGAACCGCAGCCAGGGCTGGTACGAAGAGGGCGGCGCCGTCCGCAGCACGATGTCCAGCGAGAAGGCCGCGCGATGACCATAACCATCTACCACAACCCCGATTGCGGCACCTCGCGCAACACGCTGGCCATTATCCGGCAGTCCGGCGAAGAGCCGGAGGTGATCGAATATCTGAAGACGCCGCCGTCTCGCGAAAGGCTGGTCGAACTGATCGCGGCGATGGGCATGACGCCGCGCGACCTGCTGCGCGAGAAGGGCACGCCCTATGCCGAACTCGGCCTTGCCGACCCGAAATGGTCCGACGAGAAGATCCTCGATTTCATGCTGGCGCATCCGATCCTGATCAACCGGCCGATCGTGGTCAGCCCGCTCGGCGTCGTCCTGGCGCGGCCCTCGGAAAAGGTGCTGGACATCCTGCCCAACCCGGAGATCGGCGCGTTCACCAAGGAGGATGGCGAGGTGGTCACTTACGCCTCGGGCAAGCGTGCCGGCTAACGCTATTTCCATATTTTTCGAAATTGAGTTGACGGCGCGAAAAGTGTCGCATAGCCTACTTCCATGAAACTCGAAAAAGCAGCCGCCCAACTCGAAGCGCTGGGCAACCCGACGCGGCTTCAGCTCTATCGCATCCTGGTGCGCGCCGGCGATGACGGGCTTGCTGTCGGCAGTGTCCAGGGCAAGCTCGACATTCCGTCCTCGACGCTGTCGCATCACCTCAAGCGGCTGGTCGACACCGGCCTGGTGACGCAGGAGCGGCAGGCGACGACGCTGATCTGCCGCGCCAACTATCCCGGCATGAATGCGCTGATCGGCTATCTCGCCGATGAGTGCTGCGCTGACGCCACTTGCGCGCCCGCCGCCAGCAAAGCCCTGGCTTGATTTTTTTGCGCTTGTAATTCGAAGATACCGGAAGGATCGAACCTATGGACATGATGGCAAATCTTCCCGTCGCGGTAATCGGCGCCGGCCCGGTCGGCCTTGCAGCCGCGGCGCATCTGGTCGAGCGCGGCATCCGTCCGCTCATCCTGGAGCGTGGTGAAAGCGTGGGTGCGGCACTGCTCGAATGGGGCCATGTGCGGGTGTTTTCGCCGTGGGAATACAACATCGACGCAGCGGCGCGGGCGCTGCTCGACCGCTCGGGCTGGACGGCGCCGGACAGCCAAGGCCTGCCGACCGGCGGCGAGATCGTGCGCGATTATCTGGCGCCTCTCGCGGCACTTCCGGCGATCGCCGCCAATTTGAAACTCGGTGCGGAGGTCACCGCGATTACCCGTCAGGGACATGACAAGGCCGCCAATGACGGCCGCAAGGACGCGCCCTTCGTCATCCCCTATCGCGATGCCGGCGGCGAGCACCGCGTTCTCGCCCGCGCCGTCATCGACGCGTCCGGAACATGGTGGCGGCCAAACCCGATCGGTGTCGACGGCCTGCCGGTTCCCGGCGAAGGCGCGGCGTCGGCGCGCATCGCCTATGGCATTCCCGACGTGGTCGGCAAGGCGAGAGAAGACTATGCGGGCAAGCGCGTCCTGGTCATCGGCGGCGGGCACTCGGCCATCAACGTCGCCCTGGCGCTGATGGAACTGCAGGACGCGGCACCTGGCACCGAGATCTTCTGGGCGCTGCGCCATGCCAGCGTCGACAGGCTGCTCGGCGGCGGGCTGAACGACCAGTTGCCCGAACGCGGCGCGCTTGGGCTGGCCGCCAGGCAGGCGATGACGGACGGCAGGCTGAACATGCTGGCGCCTTTCGCCGTCAACCGCATCGAGACGCAGGGCGAGGGGCTCGCCGTCGATGCCAGCCTGGCCGGCAAGCCGTTCAGCCTGGCCGTCGACCGCATCGTCGTCACCACCGGCTTCCGGCCCGATCTGTCGTTCCTCGGCGAAATCCGCATCGCGCTCGATCCCGTCGTCGAAGCGCCGCCGGCGCTGGCGCCGCTGATCGATCCGAACTTCCACTCCTGCGGCACGGTTCCCGCGCATGGCATCGCGGAACTCGCGCATCCCGAACCCGGCTTCACCATCGTCGGCTCGAAATCCTATGGCCGCGCCCCGACCTTCCTGATGGCGACCGGCTACGAGCAGGTCCGCTCGGTGGTCGCCGACATTGCCGGAGACCATGTCGCGGCCCGCGAGGTGCGGCTGGTGTTGCCGGAGACCGGCGTGTGCAGCGCGGTCGGTATCGTGACGGTATCGGCAAGCGCCGGCTGCTGCGGCGGGCCTGCGCCGGCCGATGTCGACGCTTGCTGTGTCGAGGATGCGCATGCCAAGGCCAAGGGCGCCTCGGGCTGCGGCTGCGCAACCACGCCGGCCAGCACCGAGGCGCAAGAGACGATGGCAGCCAGCATCGATGCCTGACCGGTCCGTTCTGCGCAAGGCGATCTGGGCGCTGGGGCTGACCCAGATCATCGGCTACGGCACGCTCTTCTACAGCTTCTCGATCCTGGCGCCGGCAATGGCCAGGGAGTTCGGCCTCGCGGAAGGCTGGGTGTTCGGCGCCCTGTCCGCCTCGCTGTTTGCCGGCAGCCTGTTCGCGCCGACGGCCGGGCGATGGGCCGACCGCTTCGGCGCCGGCCGCATCATGACCATCGGCTCGGTCGCGGCAGCGGTGGCGCTGGCGCTGTGCGCCGTCGCGCCCGGCCGCGTGACCTTCGTCCTGGCCTTGCTGGCCATGGAGCTGGCCTCCAGCTTTGTCCTCTACAGCGCCGCCTTCGTGGCGATCGTACAGATCGGGGTTCCCCGGCCGCAACGCAGCATCACCCACCTGACGCTTATCGCGGGGTTTGCCTCGACCCTGTTCTGGCCATTGACCTCGGCGCTGCACGCGCAGCTGACATGGCGCGAGGTCTATCTCTTGTTCGCCGCGCTCAATCTCGGGCTCTGCCTGCCGATCCACGCCTGGCTGATGCGCCTGTCACGCCGCAATGCAACCGCAACGCTGCAAGGACCCGCCCGCGCTTCCGAACAGGGCGCACTGCTCGATCCGCGGCGCGGCCGGGCCGCATTCCTGCTCATGCTGGCGGGGTTCGCCACCGAGGGTTTCGTGCTGTCGGCGATCCTCATCCACATGGTGCCGCTGACGGCGGCCCTTGGGCTGGGCACCGCCGGCCTCTTCGTTTCGACCCTGTTCGGGCCGGCGCAGGTCGCCAGCCGGCTGATCAACATGCTGTTTGGCGGGCGGCTTCAGCAAACGCATCTCGCCGTCATCGCCGCGTCGCTGCTCACGGCCGGGCTGTGCGCGCTGCTGCTGACCACGCCGTGGCTGCCCGGCGCCTTCCTGTTCGTGTTCCTGTTCGGCCTCGGTTCCGGCCTCACCAGCATCGTCGGCGGCACCTTGCCGCTCGAACTCTTCGGCCGCGAAGGCTATGGCGCGCGGCTCGGCTGGGCGAGCGCTGCCCGCCAGTTCACTTCGGCCTTCGCCCCGTTCGCGCTCGCCTTCATGATGGCGCGGACATCCGTCGCCAATTCGCTGTGGGTGCTGGTGGTCGTCGCTGCGAGCGGCGTCATCGCCTTCCTCGCCATCGCGCTGCTGAGACGGCGTGGCGGCCGGGTGGCGTTTGCGATTGGCGGCAATCCGGAAGAGGCGACCTAAGGCGCGGCGGGATGCGGTGCCTTCAATGCCTGAGTATCTTGCTGAGGAAGGCGCGGCTGCGGTCGGTCTTGGGGTACGAGAAGAACTCGTCCGGGGTGCCGCTTTCTCCGATCGCCGGCAAAAATGGAATGGTTTTCCTGCCATATCGTCTCTACCCGATCTATATATCGGTTGAGATCGATGCAGGTGAATATGGACCAGGACATCATATTGAAGGCGCTGGCGCATCCGTTTCGACGCGATGTCCTGGCGTGGCTGAAGGAGCCTGAACAGCACTTCGCCGCGCAGGCGCATCCGCTCGAGATGGGGGTCTGCGCCAGCCAGTTCGACCGTCGCGGCCTGGCGCAGTCCAGCGTCTCGGCGCATCTGGCGACGCTGGCGTCGGCGGACCTCGTCACGACACGGCGGGTCGGCCAATGGGTGTTCTACAAGCGCAACGAAGAAACCATCGCGGCCTTCCAGGCCGCCCTGTCCGGTCTCTGACGATCCTCCCCCGTCCTCCCCCCATGAAAGGCTTTTTCTCATGACTACACTCTTTGATCCGCTGCAGGCCGGCGACCTGGCGCTGGCGAACCGCATCGTCATGGCGCCGCTGACGCGCAATCGTTCACCCAATGCGGTCCCCGGCGACCTCTCGGTCACCTATTATGGTCAGCGCGCCACGGCCGGGCTGATCGTGACGGAGGCCACCGCCATCAGCCATCAGGGCCAGGGTTATGCCGACGTGCCAGGTCTCTATGGCGCGGATCAGCTTGCCGGCTGGAAACGTGTCACGGACGCGGTCCATAGAGCCGGCGGCAAGATCGTGGTCCAGCTCTGGCATGTCGGACGCATCTCGCATGTTTCGTTGCAGCCCGGCGGCGGCAAGCCGGTGGCGCCGTCGGCGATCAGGGCAAACTCCAAGACTTTCCTGGTCAGGCCGGATGGCAGCGGCGAGTTCGCCGAGACCTCCGAGCCGCGCGCGCTCGATGCGGCCGAAATCCCCGGCATCGTCGACGATTTCCGCCGCGCCGCCAAGGCGGCGATCGAGGAGGCAGGTTTCGACGGCGTCGAGATCCATGGCGCCAATGGTTATCTCGTCGACCAGTTCCTGCGCTCGGGCACCAACCATCGTACCGATGACTATGGCGGTTCCATCGAGAACCGGACGCGCTTCCTGTTCGAGGTGGTCGACGCGGTCGCGGGCGCCGTCGGCGCCGGCAGGACCGGAATCCGGCTGTCGCCGGTGACGCCCGCCAACGACACTTCGGATGCCAATCCGCAGCCGTTGTTCAACCATGTGGTGGAGGGACTGGGCCGTCGCACCCTGGCCTATATCCATATCGTCGAAGGCGCGACCGGCGGGGCGCGTGACTTCAGCCAGGGCGACAAGCCGTTCGACTACGCGGAACTCAAGGCCACCTACCACAAGGCTGGCGGACGCGGAGCCTGGCTGGTGAACAATGGCTACGACAAGGAACTGGCCGAAAAGGCCGTTGCCGACGGCAAGGCGGACCTTGTCGCGTTCGGCAAGCTGTTCATCGCCAATCCCGACCTCGTGAGCCGGTTGAAGCGGAATGCCGAACTCAACGCCCCCGACAAGGCGACGTTCTATGGCGGCGACGCCAGGGGCTATACGGACTATCCGACGGCAGCCTGAGCCACCCGGACGGTTTGCCCTTTCGCCCGCAGCGGAAGGGCGGCCGGTCGGCGTACAGATCCGTTGCAAGGCAACGCTATTCTTCGATTGATACAATGGCCGCCGGACAGATTGACGGGAAGCGCCGAGAAGACGCTCCCTGTCGCTGCCTTCAATGCCTGAGTATCTTGCTCAGGAAAGCCCGGCTGCGGTCGGTCCTGGGATGCGAGAAGAACTCGTCCGGCGTGCCGCTTTCGACGATGGCGCCGGCGTCCATGAACACCACGCGCTGGGCGACCTTGCGGGCAAAGCCCATCTCATGCGTCACCACCATCATGGTCATGCCTTCCTCGGCGACCGCGACCATGACATCGAGCACTTCGGAAATCATCTCGGGGTCGAGTGCCGAAGTCGGCTCGTCGAACAGCATGATCTTGGGCCGCATGCCGAGGCAACGCGCGATCGCCACGCGCTGCTGCTGGCCGCCGGAAAGCTGTGCGGGATAGGCGTTGACCTTGTCGGCGAGGCCAACCTTGGCCAGCAATTCGCGCCCGGCCTTTTCGGCCTCGGCGCGCGGGATCTTGCGGACATGGATGGGGGCGAGCGTGACGTTCTCGAGCGCGGTCTTGTGCGGGTAGAGGTTGAACGACTGGAAGACGAAGCCGATCTCGGTGCGCAGCTGCGTCATGTTGGTGGCGGGGTCGCCGAGGCGCTGGCCGTCGACGACGAGGTCGCCGTCCTTGATCGCCTCCAAGCCGTTGACGCAGCGGATCAGCGTGCTCTTGCCCGAGCCGCTCGGGCCGCAGACGACGACCACCTCGCGCGGCTCGACGCTGAGCGTGATGTCCTTCAGCACGTTGAGCGAGCCGAACCACTTGTTGACGCCGCGAAAGTCGATCATGCCCGTTTTGGTCATCGATGTTGGCCCTTTGGGATTGGCTGTCACAACTGCACCTCGCCATGCGCGGCACCCATGCGCCGTTCGAGCCGGCGGGCCAGCATGATCAGGGGATAGCAGACGATGAAATAGCCGACGCCGACGAGGAAGAAGACCAACAGGCCGTTGGGCACACGCTGCACCACCAGCCAGCCGACGCGGGTGAGGTCGGTGAGGCCGATGGCCGACACGACCGAAGAATCCTTGATCAGCAGCACGTACTGCCCGACCAGCGGCGGCAGCACGATGCGCATGGCCTGCGGCAGCACCACCTGGCGCATGCGCTGCCAGCGCGATAGGCCGGATGCCAGTGCCGCCTCGACCTGGCCGGTCGGTACCGAGCGGATGCCGGCGACGACGATCTCGCAGATGAAGCAGGCGGCCAGATTGGTCAGCGCTATGATGCCGGCAGTGAAGGCGTCGAGCTCGATGCCGAACTCTGGCAGGATGAAGAAGATCAGGAAGATCTGCACCAGGAACGGCGTGCCGCGGATGAGATCGACCCAGGCCCCGATCAAGCTGTCGATCAGACGGTTGCCGCCGGTGCGCAGGATGCCGAGACCGAAGCCGAGCAGGGTGCCGAGCACCAGGCTGATCAGCGACAGCACCACGGTCATGCCGAGGCCGCGCAGGGCCAGCGGATAGGAGCCGGCGAGGCTTTGCAGCTGTTGCCAGATCATGTCCGCGCCCCCGCCGTGCCGAGCCAGCGGCTGGAGAGGCCAGCCAGTCCCTTCAGTCCGTAATAGAGCAGCAGATAGAAGGCGGCGATGGTGAGAAAGCCTTCCGCCGGCATGAAGCGGTCGGAGGCGAGCAACTGGCCGGCGCGCGTCAGTTCGGAAACCGAGATCAGCGATAGCAGGGCGGAATCCTTGACCAGCACGATCGCCTGGCCGAGCAGCGGCGGGATCGTCACCTTGAAGGCCTGCGGCAGGACGACCAGGCGCATGCGCTGGACATAGGTCATGCCCGAAGCGACGCTGGCTTCGACCTGGCCGCGCGGGATCGACAGGATGCCGGCGCGAATGATTTCAGCGATATAGGCGCCGCTGTTGAGCGATAGCGCGAGGATGCCGACGACCAGCTCCGGCAGCACGAAGCCGAGCCGAGGCAGGCCAAAATAGAGGAAATAAAGCTGCGCCAGCAAGGGCGTGGCGCGGACTGCGTCGATATAGGCCTTGGCCGGCGCGCGAAACAGCCAGCCGCGCTGCAGGTTCATGGCGCACAGCACGATGCCGACGATGAGCGCGCCGACAAAGGACAGCGCCGACAGCCAGACGGTTGTGACCAGGCCCTGCCCGAACAGCGGCAGATATTCGACGATGGTGCGGAAACTGAAATTTTCGAGCATCGTTGGGTGAAATCCCAGAGTGCAGGAAACGACGGATGAAGCGAAATTCCAGGCGGTTTCGCGGCGCTTGAGACGCGCGCGAAACCGCCCGGGTTCTATCGCTGCTTAGTGATCCTTCTTCCAGGCGCCGGAATTGACCCAGTAGTCGAGGTTCTTCTGCAGGCGGCCGTCGATGCTGACCTGGTTGAGGAACAGGTTCATCCAGATCAACAGGTCCGGCTCGTCATAGCGGGTGGCGAAGGCAAGCGGCTCCTTCGACAGAAGGTCCGGCATGATGGTGAAGGTGCCGGCCGGATAGGCTGTCGACTGGCCCTTGACCGCCGAGATGTCGTTGACGCCGCAATCAGCCTGGCCATTGTTGACGGCGTCGAGCAGCAGCGGACCGCCGCCCTTGTAGCTCTTGATGTCGGCATCGGGGAAAGCGGTCTTGGCTTCCTTCTCGCCGGTGGCGCCGAGCAGCACGGCGATCTTGGTGCCCTTGGCCTTGCAGTCCTCGGTGGTCTTGAACTTGCTGTCGGCCTTGGTGAAGACGGTGCTGCCCGTGTACATGTAAGGCGTGGTGAACGCGACCTTCATGCCGCGCGCCAGCGTCGGCGTCATGTCGGCGACCAGCAGGTCGGCCTTGCCCGACAGCAGTGCCGGGATCAGGCCGTCCCAGTCGAAGTCGAGGAAGGTGATCTTGACGCCCATTTCCTTGGCCATCAGTTCGGCGAGTTCAACCGAACTGCCGGTGCGCTCGCCATTGGCCCCGACCAGCGAGAAGGGGGGGCCTTGGGTCTGCACGGCGACGCGCAGTTCGCCGCGCTTGGTGATGTCGTCGAGCGTTCCGGCACTGGCCGCGGCGGTGAGCCCGGCGAGAGCAAGTCCGGCGATGAAAAGTCTGGCAATCTTCATTTCGGTATTCCTCCTTGTTTTATTGTTCCACGTTGTTTTTCACCCCGGGGGGGTGCTTTTTGAGCGGCAGCGCCGTTGCCGGCGGCAGCCACCGTTCGAAAATCCTCAGTCCCAGGCCACCGTCTCGGCAACCGTGATGCCGCGCCTGGCCAGTTCGTCGAAGAACCTGATGTCGGGCACATCCAGCAGCGGGTTGAGCAGGCCGGGTTTGGTGATCTCGCCGCGTGCCAGCATCTGCGCCACGATGCTGGCGGGATAGCCGACGCCGAGGCTCATGCCGAACAGGCCGGAAACCAGGTCGCGCTCGATGATCAGGTCCGACGTCACCGTCTTGGCGCGGCCGCCTTCAAGGCCGGAAAAGACATTGCGCATCACGCACAGGTCCTTTTCGCCGGGGCCATATTGCAATTGCGGCCCGAGCAGCCGGCCGAGGAATTCGCGCGGGCTGTTGGAGGTGCCGGGCACCTTGTCTTCGGAGAGGAAGCCGAGCTCCTTCAGCGGCGCCCAGAAGGCCGACCATCCCGGCCAGCGCAACGTGTAGCGGCCGGAGCGGCGCAGCCCCTTGGCCGCGTCCAGCATCTCGACATAGTGCAGCGCATCGCCATTGGGGAAGGCTTCCAGCCTGCCGAGGCCCGCGACCTCGATCTCATGGATGAACGGATTGTCGTGCTGCTGGCCGGCCGGCACCGCGACGCGTTTTCCGTCCTCGATCATCACGCTGTCGCGGTTCTGGCTGACCAGGACCATGTCGAAATTCCAGCTCACCTTGTAGCAAAGCGGCTTCGCCATCGCCTTCGGCTCGGGGATGCCGCCGCAATAGGAATCGATCGAAGAAATCGAAGAAAACTGCCTTGCGGCGCGCGCGTAGAGCACCAGGTCGATGCCGGGGTCGAGCCCGCATTCGGTCATGATCGGGACACCTGCCTGTTCGGCGGCCGGCGCCAGGTCGGCGATCGATTTGGCGTAATTGGTGGTGACCAGCGGCGTGCGGGTGGCGATCGCGGCCTGCACCGCGTCGCGCATCAGCGGCTGCGGCAACAGGTCGATGACGGCGTCGACATCATCGAGC
>NZ_RZRQ01000220.1:0-10149 GCF_003997785.1 Mesorhizobium sp. M7D.F.Ca.US.004.01.2.1
CCAGACGGCCTTGAGGTCAGCCGGCGGTTCGACATAGGCGAGTGCGGTTCGATAGGTCTTCAACTCGCCGTCCAGTTCCGGAAACAGCTTCAGCACCCAGGCGCCGGCGGCGACGACGATGCGGTCAGCCTGCATCGTCTCGCCGCTTTCGAGCACGATATGGCCGGCCTCGGAGTCGATCGCGGTGACCTTGCTGTGTTCGTAGACATTGGCGCCGTTGGCGCGCAGCCACTTTGCCAGATCGGAGGCGATCTTGCGGCAATGCAGCGCGCCGCCTTCAGTCGAAAAATAGGCATAGCGGAACGAACCGGCTTCGAGAAACGGCCAGCGCTTCACGGCTGCATCCGGCTCCAGCAATTCGAAGGGAAAATTGCCCTCTTCCAGTCCCTCACGGTATTCCTCGGCCTCGTCGCCCGGCTCGCGCGAAATGCAGACAAATCCGCGCGCATCGAGATGGCTTTCGCCGAGATCGGCCCACATCTCGTCCCACGCCTGGTAAGCTTCGGTGATCAACCGGCCATAGCCGGTTCCCGCCCGGTAGGCGCGGCGGATGATGCGGTGGTGGTCGCCCGACGCTGCCAGCGGGTTGGGGATCGGCCCCTGCTCGACGATGGAAACGCTGTGACCGGCCTTGACCAGCGACCACGCCGTGGAGAGACCGGCGATACCCGCGCCGACAACGATCACATTCATCAAATCAGTCTTTCCGCAGCCGGTCGGCTGGCTCAACGCATTGGGTTGCGGGCGCCAACATACGGTCTGGAACCCGGCTGGCAAGCCGCGCTATTGGTCTGGCATGAGCAAATTGACGCCGCCCACCCTGGCCTTTGATCCAGCCACTCGTCACCTGCGGCTGGACCCGCACAAGCCGACCTTCTTCCAGAACCCTTACGAGGCCTATGCCTTTCTGCACGGCGCATCGAACGCATTCTTCTGGGAAGAATTCGGCTTCTGGTGCTTTGGCGGTTTCGATGACGTCAACCGGCTGCTGCGCGACCGCCGCTTCGGCCGCCAGAACCCGGCCGGCATTCCAGACAGCCGCGGCATCGGCCAGGATCGCAGCCATCTCAGCGCCTTTGACGGCATCGAAGCCAATTCCATGCTGGAGCTCGAGCCACCGGTGCACACGCGGCTCCGAACGCTGGTCAATCGTGCCTTCGTCTCGCGCCAGGTGGAACGGCTGCGGCCGCGTGTCGAAGCGCTCGCCAACGACCTGATCGACCGCTTCGAACCGGGCCAGGCCGTCGACCTGCTGCCCGCCTTCGCGGCGCCGCTGCCGATCACCATCATTGCCGAAATGCTCGGCGTGCCGGTCGAAATGGGGCCGCAACTGCTCGACTGGTCGCACCGGATGGTCGCCATGTACATCCACGGCCGCACACGCGAAACCGAGGAGGCGGCCAATCGCGCCGCGGGCGAATTTGCCGATTTCCTGCGTTTCCATGTCACCGAGCGGCGCAAGAACCCCGGCGACGACCTGCTGTCGCTGCTGATCTCGGCGCAGGAGGACGGTGAGAGGCTGTCGGAGGACGAGATGGTGTCCTCTGCGATCCTGCTGCTCAATGCCGGTCATGAAGCGACGGTGCATCAGACCGGCAACGCTGTCCGCTCCATCCTTATGCAAGGCGGCGATGTCAGCCGCTTCTTCGGTTCACCAGAAGCGGCCGCGGCAACGGTCGAGGAATGCCTGCGCTTCGACGCGCCGCTGCACATGTTCACGCGCTACGCCTATCAGGAGATCGAGGTCTCGCCCGGTATCGTGGTGCAGCCGGGCCAGACGATCGGGCTGCTGCTCGGCATGGCCAACCATGACCCGCGCGCCTTCGCCGAACCGCAAGCCTTCCGGCCGGATCGCGCGGACCAGAAGAATGTATCCTTCGGCGCCGGCATCCATTTCTGCATCGGTGCACCGCTGGCCCGGCTCGAATTGCAGGTGTCGCTGAAAACCCTATTTGAGCGCCACCCAAAGCTCCATCTTGCCGAAAGGCCAAGCTTCCGCGACACTTACCACTTCCATGGGCTGGAAACGCTCGCCGTCGGCTTCTGACGATCGCGGGCCAGGGGCTGCGAGATGAGACTGTTTTCGATACGGGCGACGGTGTTCGCCCTGGCGCTGGCGTGCGCATCCCCTGACATGGCGGCCGCCCAGCAGCAGCCGGAAAACATCCCGTGGGAAAACAGCACGGCCATCGCCCAAAAAATGGCGACGGTCCTGCTGGAGCGGCAGACCGGGTCGAAAGGCCTGCCGCTGACATCGTTTGCCATCGAGGTCGATCTCAACCTTGACGGTTTTCCGGAGATTTTCGCCTATCGCTATGCGCCCAGCTGTGATGGCACCAACTGCGGCAACTTCCTGTTTGTCCTGGAAGGCGACAGCTACCAGGAGGTTCTCGGCGATATTCCAGGTGCCCGGCTGGTGCCGCAGGACAAGATCGGGCTCAGCGCCTTCAAGCGGAACGGTTTTCTCGACATCCAGTCCGACCAGATGACGATCGGCTGGGACGGCAAGCGCTATCTAGACGCCTCCAGCTTTCCAGCTTCGTCGCTCGACGGCGCGGCCTTCCTGGCCGCTTGCCAGAAAAGCAAATCCAACGAGCAACCGGCGGAAGGCGAAGCGGAACGCGTAAACACCGAATGCCAATGCCAGCTCAACCGGTTTCAGGTAACCAGCTTCAGTCAGTCCGATCTCGACATGTACACCGCGTCGCTGGCAGAAAACTTCGAATATCCGACGGGTGAAAAGTGGACCGCGTTGCTGGCCGTCCAGAACAACGCCAAGGATGTCGGCACCGGCTGCGATGTCGCCAGCGGCAAGAGCCAATGGCCGCCGGCCTATTTCAACCATGGCGACCAGCCGCAGCAGAAGCTGAATTTCGACGGCTTTCTCGATGCCTGTCCGGCACAGACCTTTATCCTCTCCAACCACAAGATCGGCTCACCGGATCGTGCGCTCAGCCTGTGCGGCTGCCTTGCCCGCGAGATGCCGACGCAGGGCATCAGCCAGGAGGGGCTCGATCTCATGGCGCAGTATTATCGCGACGAGATCTCCGACGCCGATATCGAGGCACAGGATGTCGACATCCTGGCCTTTCACGACAAGGCGTCGGAGGCCTGCCTCAGCCAGTTTCCGGCAAAATAGGACGGCGATGCTTTGCCTGACATGACCGAGTTGAAATTTGCCTTCCTGGAAGAGCCGCCATTCTGCTTCACCGGCGCATCGGGCGAGGTTTCCGGCTGCGACGTCGAGCTTGCGCGCCGCCTCGGCGACATGCTCGGATTGGCGAGCTTCAGCCCGATCGAAACCGAATTCGCTGAACTGCTGCCAGGCTTGGTCGAGGGCCGCTGGACCATGACGACCGGCCTGTTCGTCTCCGAAGAGCGCAGGCAGCTTGTCGACTTCACACGGCCGATCTGGGCATTGCAGGACGGGTTGCTGGTCGCGAAAGACAATCCGCGCGGCTTTCGCGGCTACCAATCCATCGCCGAGGACCGAAGGGCGTTGATCGGCGTCATAACCGATCAGGTTCAGCATCTTACGGCGCTGCACAACGCAATCGCGCCTGAGCAGGTCAGGATGTTTGCAACGCAGGCGGATGCGGCACACGCTGTCGCCGATGGCACGGTGCACGCCTATGCCAGCGTTGCGATGGCGCATCGAGGTTATCTGGCGCAGCGGCCCGACATGCCGCTTGGGTTTGTCGAGGTTCCTCCGATTGAAAAGCAACCGTCGGCCGGCGCCTTCGCGATCGCCAAGGGCAACAGCGCCCTGCTCCGGCGCATCGATTCCTGCCTGGGCGAATTGCTGGGCAGCGACTGGCACCGGCAGATGATGGCGCGATACGGATTTTCGGACAGCGATATCGATCGCGTCGTCTGATCCGTTCCCGATGCCTACAACTTGATTACATATTCCTTGCGGGTCGTTTCAAGCACTTCCCAGCTTCCCCTAAAGCCGGGCCTCAGCACGAAGCTGTCGCCCGCCTTGACGGTGCGCGCTTGCCCGCCGTCCTCCGCGATCACCGAAACGCCGGACAGGATGTGGCAGAACTCCCACTCGTCATAGACGATGCGCCACTTGCCGGGAGTCGATTCCCAGATGCCGGCGTAAAGGCCGCCCTCCCGCTCCTCGACATTCCAGGTGCGGAATTTCGGATCACCCGAGATCAGCCGATCCGGCGCCGGCGCGCCCTGTTCGGCGTCGACAGTGTCGACGCCGATGGCAAGAAATTTTGGCTCGGCCATGATCGGTCAGACCTTGGCGAGCGCCTGTTCGAGGTCGGCGACGATGTCGTTGACGTCCTCGATGCCGATAGAGAGCCGCACGGTGTCCGGGCCCGCGCCGGCCTTGACCTTCTGCTCGTCGGAAAGCTGGCGGTGCGTGGTCGACGCCGGGTGGATAACCAGCGACTTGGTGTCGCCGACATTGGCGAGGTGTGAGAACAGTTCGAGCGCCTCGACGAATTTCACGCCGGCGTCATAGCCGCCCTTGAGAGCGAAGGTGAACACGGCGCCCGCACCAAGCGGCGAGTACTTCTTCTGCAGCGCGTTGTTCTTGTCGCTGGGCAGGCCGGGGTAGTTCACCGACGCGACCTTGGGGTGGTTGGACAGCCAGGCGGCGACCGTCACGGCGTTGTCGCAGTGGCGCTGCATGCGCAGCGGCAAGGTTTCCAGGCCGGTCAGGATGAGGAAGGCGTTGAACGGCGAGATCGCCGGGCCGAGATCGCGCAGGCCGAGCACGCGCGCGGCAATGGCGAAGGCGAAATTGCCGAAGGTTTCATGCAGGACGAGGCCGCCATATTCAGGGCGCGGTTCCGACAGCATCGGGTATTTTCCCGACTTCGACCAGTCGAAGGTGCCGCCATCGACAATGGCGCCGCCGATCGAATTGCCATGGCCGCCGATGAATTTGGTCAGCGAATGCACGACGATGTCGGCGCCATGCTCGATCGGCCGGATCAGGTAGGGCGAGGCCAGTGTGTTGTCGACGATCAGCGGCAGGCCGTGCTTGCGCGCGATGTCGCCGATCTTCTCGATATCGACGAAAGTGCCGCCCGGATTGGCGAGGCTCTCGATAAAGATCGCCTTGGTTCTGTCGTCGATCTGGCTTTCGAAGGTCGAGATGTCGTTGGTGTCGGCCCAGCGCCCCTCCCAGCCATAATTCTTGAAGGCATGGCCGAACTGATTGATCGAGCCGCCATAGAGCTTGTTGGCGGCAACGAAATTGTCGCCCGGCTGCATCAGATTGTGGAACACGATGACCTGCGCGGCATGGCCGGAGGCGACCGCTAGTGCCGCCGTGCCGCCTTCGAGGGCCGCCATGCGCTCTTCCAGCACCGCCTGCGTCGGGTTCATGATGCGGGTGTAGATGTTGCCGAAGGCCTTCAGCCCGAACAGCGAGGCGGCATGGTCGGCATCATCGAAGACGAAGGAGGTCGTCTGGTAGATCGGCGTGGCGCGTGCGCCGGTCGCCGGATCTGGCTTGGCGCCGGCATGGACGGCGAGCGTATTGAAACCTGGCGTGCGGGTCACTGAAAACCTCCCTGAAAAACCTTCTGAAATTCGCTGGGCATTCTTGGCGAAGCCCGGCCTCGAATGCAAAGAAGAAAATACCCTTCCGTGCGGGATCTTTTATGAAGCGGCAGGAAAATACTGCGTTTGTCGGAATAATTTTGCGCTTTCGCCCCTCGCCTATTTCTGGCGAACGCCGAAACTCTGGAATCCGGCGCGCATCAGCGGCTTCTTCGACGACAGCACACCGGAATTGACGCCGGTCCAGCCGATCTCGCCGGACAGCTTGCCATATTCGATCTTGGGGCAGCGGTTCATCACCACCTTGATGCCGGCAGCCTCGGCGCGCGCGGTTGCCTCGTCATGGCGCACGCCAAGCTGCATCCAGATCACTTTCGGCAAGGGATCAAGCCGCAACGCCTCGTCGACGATGCCGGGTACTGCCGCAGGCGCACGAAAGATGTCGACCATGTCGATCGGCTCCGGAATATCGGCGAGCCTGGAATAGGTCATCCGGCCGAGGATTTCCTTGCCGGCCTGGCCAGGATTGATCGGAAACACCGAAAAGCCCTTGGCCAGCAGATATTTCAGCACGAAATAGCTCGGTCGCACATCGTTGGCGGATGCGCCGACCATGGCGACGGTCTTCACCGAATTGAGAATGCCGGCGATGTAGGTGTTGTCGTAACTATCGTGGTTCATGCGGCTTCCTGCGGTAGTGATAGCGGTAAAGTTCACGGCTGAACCCAAGCGAGGCGTAGAGTGCGCGGGCCGGCGCGTTATCGGCCACCACCTGCAAGCATGCCGCCGACGCCCCTGCCCGCCGCGCCCAGTCAATGAGGCCGCCGACGGTCTTGCGGCCCAAGCCTTGCTGCCTGAAACGGCCATCGGTTTCAACCGATTCCACCACAAGCAGGCCATTGCGGATGACACCATAGGCCAAGGCGGCAATTTCGCTGTCGCGTTCACACGACACAAATGCCCGGTCCCCGAGGATCAGTCCGGTCATCTCGCGAAAGATGCGGCGCTCGGCGTCGTCAAAGGCCCCCATGCGGAAGCGCGCCGCGAGCCAGTCTTCGCCCGGCACCTTCAAAACGGTGACCTGCTCGTCGCGGACTTCAGCCAGGTCGCCGGTCCCGGCATGGAGATGGATCGTGCCGCCTTCCGGCTGGTAGCCGCGATGGTCGAGTACGGCTTCGAGCTCGCCGGCGATGTCGGGAACCCGAAACAAGGGCGTCTGGCCGTGACCGATGTAGAAGGACTCGGCGGCGTTGATGACTGCATCAGGTGCACCGCGCTTGCCACGCAAGGGATTGGCCGAATTGGTGCGCCGGATCCGTCCGCCGGACCGTCTCAAAAGCCAGCCCTCCACAACCGCCTCGGTTGCCGCCGGCCAGCCTTCGCGGCACGTCTGCTCGATGCGCCAGTTGAGATCATCGTCGCCGGCGCTCACGCGTCATCCTCCCTCAGCGCTTCCTCCATAAAAGCCTGCGGATCGGTGCAGAAGTCGCGCATCATGCGAAAATGATCGGTATCGCTGAAATCGGTCGGGTCGAGTCCGAAGCGGCTGATCCGGAACAGCCGCGCTCCGGGACAAGCCATCAGCAGCGGCGAATGCGTCGCCATGATCACTTGCGCGGTGCCCGACTGGTCCATGCGCCGCAGCATCTTGAGCAGTTCGATCTGGCGAGACGGCGACAGCGCGCTCTCAGGCTCGTCGAGGATGTAGATGCCTTGCCTGCGGCAGCGCTCTTCGAAAAAGCGGATAAACCCCTCGCCATGCGACCAGGACAGGAAATCCGGCGGTGGTGGCCTGAAGGGGTCTTCCAGCGCCGCCTGATCGAGATAGCGAGCCACGGAGTAGAAGGATTCGGCGCGAAAGAACCAGCCGGCGGTGACTTTCGGCAGCCAGTGGCCACGGAATGTGTTTGCCAGTGCCGCACCGCTCTTGTCGATGGCGCTGGAATGGTCGACCGGCCTATAACCTTTGCCGCCGCCGGCTTCGTCGTAGCCGGCAAGTGCGCCGATGGCCTCAAGCAGCGTCGATTTGCCGGTGCCGTTCTCGCCGACAATGATGGTGATCGGCGTGGTGAATTCGAGTTCGAAGTCATGGCCGCGAAACAGCGGCAGGTTCCAGGGGTATTTTTCCCAATCCTCGACCCGCGCGGGATCAAGCAGGATGCGCTTGAGATAGGGAGCCTTGAGCCGCGTCAGCTGCTTGCGATGGGCCATCAGCCAGGCAGCGAAATCGTGCCGTCTTCCGCGATCGGAAAGGCCGGATTGTGCGCCACTTCCCAGACATGTCCGTCGGCGTCGGCGAAATAGCCGTACCAGCCGCCCCAGAAGGCCCGGCCGGCCGGCTTGACGATGCGGCCGCCGGCTTCTTGCGCCATGGCGAGCACCTCGTCCACCTCGGCGTCGGAGCGGGTGTTGTAGGCGAGATAGACAGCCGACGGCGCCCCGGTGAAGGCAATGCCGGAATCCTCCTCGGCGCTGGCGCGCGGGAACAGGCCGAGAATGACGCCGCCCATCTGGAAGAAGGCAACACCGTCGGTGATGCCGGCATGACGGGTCAGGCCCATCGCCTCATAGAAGCGCACCGCGCGGTCGAGGTCGTCTGTAGCGATGGTAATGATGGAGATGCGCGGTTCCATTTCTGTATGCTCGCGGCTAACGTGATCGATATTTACACATCAATATGTTTATACGCCAAGTAAATCACCAAGACAGTACTTAACATCCATAGAACCACCCATATAGAAACCCAAAAATCCTGATACTTTCGCCTTTCCGCCCAGTTAAGCAACTCGTGAGAAGGATGTCGAGGAAATCGCTCACGGCCAACCTCGTGCCACTTCATTCGTCCGTCCATTCCGGCTTGCGCTTGCCGATGAAGGCGCCGATGCCTTCCTCCGCATCGCGCGCCAGCATGTTTTCGACCATGATGCTGCCGGTATAGGCATAGGCATCCGCCAGCCCCATTTCGGCCTGCGCGTAAAACGCCTCCTTGCCGGTCTTGATCACCAAGGATGATTTGGAAGCAATGGTTTGCGCGTATTTGGTGACAATCTGATTCAGGTACTCGCGCGGCACGACGCGGTTGACCAGACCGAATTCCTTGGCCGTCGCCGCATCGATCGTCTCGCCGGTCAACAGCATCTCCATTGCATGCTTGCGCGAAACGTTGCGCGACAGCGCCACCATGGGCGTCGAACAGAACAGGCCGATGTTGACGCCCGGCGTGCAGAAGGTCGCTTCGTGCGAGGCGATCGCCAGATCGCAACTAGCGACCAGTTGCAGCCCCGCCGCGGTGGCCAGGCCGTCGACTTCGGCGATCACCGGCACGGGATGACGCACGATCGCCTGCATCAGCGCGGCACAAGCCGCGAACGTCTCTGCGAAAAAGGCCTTGCCATGATCGGCGTCAGCGCGGCGCGCGGTCATTTCCTTGAGATCATGGCCGGCGCAGAACACCTTGCCGGCCGCCGACAAAACGATGACGCGAACGGCCTTGTTGGTCTTGGCGCGCTCAAGTTCGGCCGTCAGCGCCGCCATCACCATCAGCGACAGGGCGTTGGCGGGCGGATTGGCGAGCGTGAGGCGCAGCACGCCCTTGTCCATTTGTGCGACAACCGGACCTTCAATGGCGGCAGGCTTGATGGCAAGGATTTCGGCCATGGATAAGGTCTCCGCGATTCCGCTCGGGGCTGCCAGAGTATCTAATACCGGATCGGATTTCGTCCAACACCCATCGCTTGCGCCAGGAGACGAAGGTTGCCAGAAATGCCGCGCTGCCCATACAGCTACGCACAAAACGAGAGACCGACATGCCCGCCCAAACCAACCTGAAGCCGGTGCTGACCGCGCAACAAGTCAATGCGCTGATGGAAACCGTCTATCCGCAGCTCAATGAGCAGTTCAAATATTTCGAGGCGATCGACGTGTTCCCCGGCGGCTGCACCGTGCGGCTCAATGCCGGCGAGCGGCACCTGCGTCCCGGCGGCACCGTATCCGGCCCCTCGCTGTTCACGCTGGCCGACATCGGCGGTTATGTCTGCGTGCTGTCGCATGCCGGGCCGGACGCGCTTTCCGTTACCGTCAACCTCGACATCAATTTCGTCCGCAAGGCCGAGGCCGGACCGATCGATGGCCATTGCCGCATCCTGAAGCTGGGAAAGAGCCTGATGGTGTTCGACATCGACATCGTCGCCGGCGCGGACGGACACACGGTGGCGCACGCCACCGGCACCTATTCGATCCCTCCGAAGCGAAATGACGGTGTGGTAAAATAATACCTTTTACCTAAACTATTGTTTTTGCAGCCCTTTACCTGCTATCGACCGTTTCGCGCGTCTTGACGCCACAACCACCCTCGCCTATAAGCCCTCACGAAGCAGCGGCCCGCAAAGGCCGCCGTTTTGTTATTGGCGGCGGGCAAGCGCTTTTCGCCAATCCAAGCAACAAGAAACGCCTTCCCTCGTGAAGGTCAGAACCGAGAGCAGAAAACATGACAACCTTTTCGCAGAAGCCTGCGGATGTGGTGAAGAAGTGGATCCTGATCGACGCCGAAGGTCTCGTCGTCGGTCGTCTGGCCACTGTCATCGCCAATCATCTTCGCGGCAAGCACAAGCCGACCTTCAC
>NZ_RZRQ01000221.1:0-10142 GCF_003997785.1 Mesorhizobium sp. M7D.F.Ca.US.004.01.2.1
GCTTATGATGAACAGGTCTATGTCGACGACCGCACCATCGACAGCCACATCAAGCGGCTGCGCAAGAAGTTCAAGGCTGTCGACGACGACTTCGAGATGATCGAAACCCTTTACGGAGTCGGATACCGGTTCCGCGAAGCGTAAGTAGCAGGGACTGCTATTCGATGGCAGTGGAAGCACAGCGAACAAGACCGGCGGGCGCCTCGAGGCGGCCGTCGCGTATCATGCCGTCCTTCGTGTCGAAGATCACGGTGCCGATGCGCCGCTTCCTCGGCCATCATATCTTTTCCAGCCTGACGCGGCGTATCCTCTTCCTCAACCTTGCCGGCCTTGCCGTCCTGGTGACCGGCATCCTCTATCTCAACACCTTCCGCGACGGGCTGATCGACGCCCGCGTCGAAAGCCTGATGACCCAGGGCGAGATCATCGCCGGCGCCATCGCCGCGTCGGCGACGGTCGAAACGGATTCGATCAGCATCGACCCGGAAAAGCTGCTCGAGCTGCAGGCCGGCGAAAGCCTGGGACCGGGCTCCGACCAGCTCGACAATCTCGACTTCCCGATCAATCCGGAGCGCGTCGCGCCGGTGCTGCGAAGGCTGATCTCGCCGACCCGCACGCGTGCCCGCATCTATGACCGCGACGCCAATCTGCTGCTCGATTCGCGCCATCTCTATTCGCGCGGCCAGATCCTGCGCTACGACCTGCCGCCGGTCGACGAGGAAGAGCCCGATCTGGTCGAGCGCATCCAGAAATTCGTCTTCGATTTCTTCCGCAACACCGAGCTGCCGGTCTATCACGAGCAGCCGGGCGGCAATGGCGCCACTTTCCCCGAAGTGGTCAAGGCGCTCACCGGCAGCCCGTCGACCATCGTGCGCATCTCGGAACAGGGCGAGCAGATCGTTTCGGTGGCGGTGCCGATCCAGCGTTTCCGCGCCGTTCTCGGCGTGCTGATGCTGTCGACCGAAGGCGGCGACATCGACAAGATCGTCGCCGCCGAGCGCAAGGCGATCCTGCGCGTCTTCGGCATCGCGGCGCTGGTCACTGCCATCCTGTCGATGCTGCTCGCCTCCACCATCGCCAACCCGCTGCGCCGGCTGTCGGCGGCGGCGGTGCGCGTGCGGCGCGGCGTCAAGAGCCGTGAGGAAATCCCCGACTTTTCCGACCGTCAGGACGAGATCGGCAATCTGTCGATCGCCATACGTGACATGACCAACGCGCTTTACGCCCGCATCGAGGCGATCGAAAGCTTTGCGGCTGACGTGTCGCATGAATTGAAGAACCCGCTGACATCGCTGCGCAGCGCGGTGGAGACCTTGCCGCTGGCCAAGAACGACGATTCGCGCGGCCGGCTGATGGACATCATCCAGCACGATGTCAGGCGGCTGGATCGGCTCATTACCGATATTTCCGACGCCTCACGCTTGGACGCCGAACTGGCGCGCGAGGATGCCGGGACGGTCGATTTGAAGAAATTCATCACCGATCTGGTCGCCGTTTCGCGTGAGGCAACGCGCAACAAGAAGGCGGTCGAAATCGAGTTCAAGGTCGCCAAACTGCCGCAGGGCGTCAAAGGCTATGTCGTCGTCGGGCATGATCTGCGCATCGGCCAGGTCATCACCAACCTGATCGAGAACGCCCGTTCCTTCGTTCCCGAGGACCATGGCCACATCACCCTGTCGCTGGCGCGCGCCGGCAAGTTCAACATCGTCACCATCGACGACAATGGTCCCGGCATCCGCGCCGACAACATCGACCGCATCTTCGAACGCTTCTACACCGACCGTCCGGCCGGCGAGGCGTTCGGCCAGAATTCGGGCCTTGGCCTGTCGATATCCAGGCAGATCGTCGAGGCCCATGGCGGCACGCTGACCGCCGAGAACATCCCCGGCACCAAGCCCGGCGAGATCAAGGGTGCGCGTTTCGTGGTAACACTGCCGGCCGAAGCATGATCCCGAAACGTGGGAACCGGTTCTCGGACAAGATCATGCTTCATCCAAAATGCATGATCCCGAGAAGTGGAAACCGATTTTCTCGGACGAACGGTTCCGTTCGTCCAGAGATCATGCTTCATCCAAAAACATGATCGGGCAAGATCGTGCATGATCCAGTTGCGCAGCCTGAAAACATTCACGGAACCGCGATCCTGATCGGCGAGCGTGGCGTCCTTATCACCGGGCCGTCCGGCGCCGGCAAGACGACGCTGGCGCTGACACTCCTGGACCATTGCCGCGCGCGCGGGCTATTCTCGCGGCTGATCGGCGACGACAGGCTGCTTGCCTCGGCCCGCTCCGGCCGACTGGTCTGTCGCGTGCCGGCGACCATCGCCGGTCTCGCCGAGGTGCCTGGATTCATGCCGCGCCCGCTGCCGTTCGAGCCGGGCGGAGTGATCGACCTGCATGTGAGGCTGGTGCCAAAGGCAGAGATGGCCCGCTTCCAGGAGGAAATCAGCGAGCCGGTCGCGGGCTGCCCAGTGCCGCGTATCGACCTTGCCGAGCGTAACGCCGCCACGGCCTTGCCCGCCGTGATGGCGCGGCTGTCGATCGCGCCTTTTCTATGATCCGCCCCGACTTTTTTGCTGCAATGCGTCAAAATGGCATGGGCCTGCGCAATTTTGGGCTTGTCAACGGGCCGCGCGTCGACAAGATAGCGCTCCCGCCGCCTGGAATGGCTGGCGAGCATAAAATGCGCCTGTGAAGCGGCGATGACGGGAGCCACCAAAGAATGATCGGACTCGTGCTTGTAACGCACGGTCAACTGGCCGCCGAGTTTCGACATGCCGTGGAACATGTCGTCGGGCCACAAGACAATTTCGAAACCGTGGCGATCGGCGCCGACGACGATATGGAGCAGCGTCGCCGCGACATCGTCGACGCGGTTGCCCGTGTCGACACCGGGACGGGCGTCATCGTGCTGACCGACATGTTCGGCGGCACGCCGTCCAATCTTGCCATTTCGGTGATGGAATCCGGCCGCACCGAAGTGATCGCCGGCATGAACCTGCCGATGCTGATCAAGCTCTCCTCGATCCGCAAGGGCGACAATATGGCGGCGGCCCTCGACGAGGCCCAGGCCGCGGGGCGCAAATACATCAACGTCGCCAGCCAGCTCCTGAGCAGCAAATGAACGCGCTGTCCCCGGAAAAAGACCACATCGCCAAGGATCCGATCACCAGGGACTTTCCCATCATCAACCAGCGCGGCCTGCACGCGCGCGCCTCGGCGAAGTTCGTCCAGCTGGCCAGCGGCTTCGACGCCTCGGTGCATGTCGAGAAGGACGGCGTCAAGGTCGGCGGCACCTCGATCATGGGCCTGATGATGCTGGCGGCAAGCCCCGGCTACTCGATCCGCGTCACCGCCAGCGGGCCGGAGGCCCGGCAGGTCATCGACGCGCTGGAACAGTTGGTGGCATCCCGCTTCGGCGAGGAAAGCTGAACCCGTACACCGCGAATGCATGTCCGAGAGACATGCAGGGATAAAGATTTCTTTATATCCCATTGTCGTCTTCGCCTTGATCTGCTAGTCAGGCCGCCTATTCGCGCCCTTTGACGCGCCGACCGGCGCGGGCGCATCCGCAACCAATTCGCAGCACAACATTCGCATCGGAGCACTGCCATGACGGGTAGCAAGGACTATGTGGTCGCCGACATCTCGCTTGCCGGCTGGGGCCGCAAGGAACTCGATATCGCCGAAACCGAAATGCCGGGCCTGATGGCCTGCCGTGAGGAATTCGGTGCCAAGAAGCCGCTCAAGGGCGCGCGCATCACCGGCTCGCTGCACATGACGATCCAGACGGCGGTGCTGATCGAGACGCTGAAGGCGCTCGGCGCCGATATCCGCTGGGCCTCCTGCAACATCTTCTCGACCCAGGATCACGCGGCCGCGGCCATCGCCGAAGCCGGCATCCCGGTGTTCGCCGTCAAGGGCGAGTCGCTCGAGGAGTATTGGGACTACACCGACAAGATCTTCCAGTGGACCGACGGCGGCCTCTCCAACATGATCCTCGATGATGGTGGCGACGCCACCATGTACATCCTGATCGGCGCCCGCGCCGAGGCTGGCGAGGACGTGCTGTCCAACCCGCAGAGCGAGGAAGAGGAATACTTCTACGCCCAGGTCAAGAAGCGCCTGAAGGCTTCGCCCGGCTTCTTTACCAAGCAGAAGGCGGCGATCCGCGGCGTCACCGAAGAGACGACCACCGGCGTCAACCGGCTCTACCAGCTGCAGAAGAAGGGCCTGCTGCCCTTTCCCGCCATCAACGTCAACGACTCGGTCACCAAGTCGAAGTTCGACAACAAATATGGCTGCAAGGAATCGCTGGTCGACGGTATCCGCCGTGGCACCGACACGATGATGGCCGGCAAGGTCGCGGTCGTCTGCGGCTATGGCGACGTCGGCAAGGGCTCGTCGGCCTCGCTCAAGGGCGCCGGCGCCCGCGTCAAGGTCACCGAGGTCGATCCGATCTGCGCCCTGCAGGCGGCCATGGACGGTTTTGAGGTCGTCACGCTGGAAGATGCGGCACCCACCGCCGACATCGTCATCACCACCACCGGCAACAAGGATGTCGTCACTCTTGACCATATGCGTTCGATGAAGGACATGGTGATCGTCGGCAACATCGGCCACTTCGACAACGAGATCCAGGTGGCGTCGCTGCGCAACCTGAAATGGACCAACGTCAAGCCGCAGGTCGACATGATCACCTTCCCGGACGGCAAGCGGATGATCCTTTTGTCGGAAGGCCGGCTGCTCAATCTCGGCAACGCCACCGGCCACCCGAGCTTCGTGATGTCGGCATCCTTCACCAACCAGGTGCTGGCCCAGATCGAGCTGTACACCAAGCCCGGCCAGTACGAGAATCAGGTCTATGTGCTGCCCAAGCATCTCGACGAAAAGGTCGCACGCCTGCATCTCGACAAGCTCGGCGCCCGCCTGACCGAATTGTCGGGTGAGCAGGCCGCCTATATCGGCGTCACGCCGCAGGGCCCGTTCAAGCCGGAACACTACCGCTATTAACCAAAGCTAAAATTACTACCAGATATTGAGGCCGGGCGATTGACTTTTCGCCCGGCTTTATTTTTGCGCGCAATCGCCTTCACGGCGATTCGGCGAGGGGTTATTGTCAGGTGATTCGGCGACGCTTCCATCCCGAGAGGGCTCAAGAGAGGTGCGCATCAGGGCGGTCTTGCATTCAGGCGGCGGAGAGGACCAAGACATGCCGGGGCAACACCCGCACAGAGCGGGACGGGCCGTTTCCGGCGGCCATGACGATTCGGGGATCACCAGCTCCGCTTTGCAAAGCGGAAGCCTGCCGTGGCGCGCCCGCGCGTCAATCTTCCTTGCCACCTCCGCGCTGGCCGGTCCCTTGGCTGGTGCTGCCGCGCATGCCGAAACCGCTGCTGCCGCGGTCGCCGGATTTTCGGTGAGCACCGTCGAGGTCATGCAGCTTGCCGTGTTTGTCGGCGTCACGGGTGCCGCACTTCTGTCGGCCATCGTTCTCATCCGCGAAAGGGCCCGCACCTCGACCGAGAATATCGAACTCAGGAGCCGCCTCGCCGACATCAACGCGGCGCTCCGCCGCTCGGAGGCGCTGCTCAATCTGCGCGACCAGCGCGTGGTCGTCTGGGCCGCGGAAAACAAGAAGCCCGAACTCATCGGCACGTTGCCCGTCGAAAGCGGCGCTCCGGAGGACCGGGCCGCTTTCCTCGCTTTCGGCCGCTGGCTGATGCCGCGTTCGGCGGCAGCACTTGAACATGCCGTTGCGGGATTGCGCGAGAAGGCGAAACCCTTCGACCTCGTCATCGAATCGCAGGCCGGCGCGCCGCTCGAAGTGCATGGCCGCAAGAGCGCGGCGCATGTGCTCGTGCGTTTCGTCTCGCTCTCGGAGACGCAGCGCAGCCAGGCAAGGCTGAAGATCGAGAACCAGCGGCTGGCCGCCGACCACGACACGATGATCGGCTTGCTCGACGCGCTGAACATGCCGGCATGGCTTCGCAGTGAGGATGGGCGGCTGAAGTGGGTCAACCGGGCCTATGCCGATGGGGTCGAAGCTGAAAATGCCGAAGCCGCGGTTCGGGAGGCGAAAGAATTCCTCGGCGGCCAGGCACGCGATGCGATCGCCGCCCAGCACAAGACGCATCCGGTTTTCGAGCAGTCGCTTTCCACCGTGATCGGAGGTGACCGCCGTGTGTTTGCGGTCACCGATTTCGCCGGCAGCGATGGCTCGGCCGGCCTTGCCTGCGACACCAGCGCCATCGAGGCGGTTCGCGGCGAATACGAACGGACCGTCAGGAGCCACGCCGACACGCTCGACCAGCTCAACACGGCGGTCGCCATTTTCGACACCGACGAGAAGCTGCGGTTCTTCAACCAGGCCTTCCAGAAACTATGGGGTCTCGACGCAGGCTTCCTGCACAGCGCTCCCGACAATGCCTTGCTGCTCGACCGGCTGCGCAGCGATGGCAAGATCGCCGAGCAACCTGAATGGCGCCGCTGGAAGGAAGGCCTGCTCGGCGCCTATCGCGCAGTCGAGTCGCAGGAACATTGGTGGCATTTGCCGGACGGCAAGACCATCCGCGTCGTCGCCAACCCGCAGCCCAAGGGCGGCGTGACCTGGGTGTTCGAGAACCTGACCGAGAAGATGGACCTCGAGAGCCGCTACCAGACAGCGGTGCGGGTCCAGGGCGAGACGCTCGACAATCTTGCCGAAGGCGTGGCGGTGTTCGGCCCCGACGGCAGGCTCCGGCTGTCGAATCCCGCCTTCGCCACGCTCTGGGGGTTGAGCGGCGAGGCGGCCAAGCCCAACGTCCATGTGTCCACGATCCGCGACCTTTGCGACCGGCAGGCGGTGGATAGTCCCTGGCCAGGCTTCGTTGCCGCCATCACCGGCTTCGACGACGAGCGCCGCGACCGCCACGGCCAGACCGAGCTCAACAACGGAAATGTGCTGAGCTACGCCATCATCCCGCTACCCAATGGGCAAGTGATGATGACCTTTGTCGACGTCACCGACAGCGTCAATGTCGAACGGGCGCTGAAGGACAAGAACGAGGCGCTGCAAAAATCCGATCAGCTCAAGAACGAATTCGTCCAGCACGTCTCCTACGAATTGCGCTCGCCGCTGACCAACATCATCGGCTTCACCGAATTGCTGTCGCAGCCCACGACCGGTCCGCTGACGCAGAAGCAGCGTGAATATGTCGAGCATGTCAGCTCGTCCTCTTCGGTCCTGCTCACCATCGTCAACGACATCCTCGACCTGGCGACGGTGGACGCCGGTATCATGCAGCTCGACATTTCCGAGGTGCACGTCGATCGCACCATCGCGGCCGCGGCCGAACTGGTGGCCGACCGGCTGGAAGAGCATTCGATCAGGCTCGAGGTCGACGCCGCTGCCGCACCGAAGACGTTTCACGGCGATGAGATCCGCGTCCGCCAGATCCTCTACAACCTGCTCAGCAACGCCGCTAACTATGCGCCGGAAGCCAGCACCATCCGGCTCACTTGCCGCCATCTGGCGGACGGGGTCGAATTCTCGGTTCATGACGACGGTCCGGGCATGCCGCCGGACCTGCTCGATTCGGTGTTCCGCCGTTTCGAGCCGCGCGCCAATGGTGGCCGCCGGCGCGGCGCCGGTCTTGGTCTGTCGATCGTCAAGAGCTTTGTCGAGCTGCATGGCGGCAGCGTTCGCATCGAAACCGGCAAGGACAAGGGCACGACCGTCATCTGCACCTTTCCCGACATGCCGGGCATCCGCGCCGCGGCCGAGTAGCGCGCTCGATGACGGGATTGGTGCTGGAGCGTTCACTCGCCGACGAGACACAGACAGCACGGCTGGGCGAAGATCTGGCGCTGTCGCTGCGCCCGGGTGATGTGCTTGCCCTCAAGGGCGATCTCGGCGCCGGCAAGTCGACGCTGGCACGGGCCTTGATCAGGGCCTTGGCCGACGATGCCGGCCTCGATGTGCCGAGCCCGACCTTCACACTGGTGCAGAGCTACGACACCCGCGTCCCGGTCCATCATTTCGATCTCTACCGCCTGTCCTCGGCGGCCGAGCTCGATGAGCTTGGGTTCGACGAAGCCCTGACGCAAGGCGCTGCTTTGGTCGAATGGCCGGAACGGGCGGAGGCCTATCTGCCGAAAACCACGGTCCTGATCGAACTCGTCGAGCATGGCGACGGCCGGTTGGCGAGATTGTTGGGGCAGGGCGCTGCCTTCGATCGTGCGGCGCGGTCGCTGGCCATGCGCGACTTTCTCGGGAGCACAGGCTGGGGGGACGCGCAGCGCCGCCACTTCATCGGCGATGCTTCGGCCCGCTCCTATGAGATCGTTTCGCTGCCGGACCAGAAGCCTCAAGTGTTGATGAACTCGCCACGGCTGGTGCTCGGCCCGCCGGTTCGCGACGGCAAGCCCTATGCCGAGATCGCGCACACCGCCCAGTCGGTCTCCGCCTTCGTCGCCATCGACCGCGCCTTGAAAGCCGGCGGGGTCAGCGTTCCGGAAATCCATGCCGAGGACCAGGAGCAGGGGTTCCTGCTGCTCGAACATCTTGGTTCGGAAGGGTTTCTCGGCAGCGATGGCCAGCCGCTGGCCGAGCGCTACGCGGCGGCGGCCGAGCTGCTGGCCATGATGCATGGCAGGACCTGGCCGCGGCGCCTGGAAACAGGGTTGGTCGGCTTCCACGACGTCCCGCCTTTCGACCGCGACGCCATGATGATCGAAGCCGACCTGCTGGTCGACTGGTACGTGCCGGCGATATCGGGCAGCCCGGCAAGCGACAGCTTGCGCGCCGGCTACCACAAGGAATGGAACGCGCTTCTCGACCGGCTGCAAGGCCGCGAAGTCACACTCATGCTGCGTGATTTCCATTCGCCCAACATCATCTGGCGCGGCGATCGCTCCGGCCACGATCGGCTGGGCATCGTCGATTTCCAGGATGCGCTGATCGGCCCGTCCGCCTATGACGTCGCCTCGCTCGCCATGGACGCTCGCGTGACGATGTCGCCCGAGATCGAGAGAGAGACGCTGGATGCCTATGTCGCGGCGCGCCATGCAGCTGGTGCTTTCGACGAAGCAAGCTTTCTGGAATCCTACGCCATCATGGCGGCGCAGCGGAATTCCAAGATCCTCGGCATCTTCGTCCGCCTCGAAAAGCGTGACGGCAAGCCCTATTATCTGAAACATCTGCCGCGCATTCGCGATTATCTGCGCCGGGCCTTGTCTCATCCGGCGCTGGCAAGCCTGCGGGATTTCTACAATGCCAACGGCTTGCTGGAGGAGCGGGCGCTGTGACAGCAAGACCGGACACCGCCATCGTACTCGCCGCCGGGCTAGGCAAACGCATGCGGCCGATCACCGACACCATTCCCAAGCCGCTGGTCAGGATCGCCGGCAAGACGTTGCTCGACTGGAGCCTCGACAGCCTGGCCGCCGCCGGTGTCTCCAAGGCAGTCGTCAACGTCCATTACTTTCCCGAACAGATCGTCGCCCATGTCGCCGCGCGCCGCGCGCCACGGATCGTCATCTCCGATGAGAGCGAGCAACTGCTCGATTCCGCGGGCGGCATCGTCAAGGCGTTGCCGGAATTGGGCGAGCAGCCCTTCTACATCCTCAACGCCGACACGTTCTGGATCGACGATGGTCCCCTCAATCTCCAGCGTCTCGCCCTTGCATGGGACGCGGCGAAAATGGATATTCTGCTGATGCTGGCGGATCTCCATCAGGCGACCGGACACTGCGGCAGCACCGATTTCCTGGTGGAGCCGGATGGCGGCTTGCGGCGCTCAAAGGGGGATCCGGCGGGCCTGATTTACGCCGGCGCGGCGATTGTCCATCCGCGCCTGTTCAAGGCCGCGCCGGCCGGGCCGCACTCGCTCAACGCCTATTTCGATTCGACCATTGCCGCAGGGCGCCTGTTCGGCATGCCGATGCATGGCCATTGGATCACCGTCGGTACGCCCGACGCCATTGCGCTCGCGGAAGCGGCGGTCGCCGGCGCACTGACCGAGTCGCAATGAGCGGCTCAAGCCGCGTTTTCTCAATTCCCCCCGGAGCGCCGTTTCTGCCGACGCTTGCCGAGGCGCTGCTTGCCGGCCGCCTTGTTCCGGGGTTTCGCTTTGATGGCGATCCGCTCGCTCTGGCCGATGT
>NZ_RZRQ01000222.1:0-10085 GCF_003997785.1 Mesorhizobium sp. M7D.F.Ca.US.004.01.2.1
TGGGCACCCGCGCAAAGCGGGACGGCTGGGGCGGGGCGCGCCCGCCACGGCTTCGCCGCGACGCCGCCCAGCGCCAGCCTTGCGGCGCGGATCTTGCCGCCATCGACGACGAGCGCCGCGGCGGCCGATACAACGGCAAAGGCATAGGAGGTGCGTTCGCGCACTTTGAGGTAACGGGCATTGGCGGAGAAGGAGGCAGCCTCCGCCGGCAGGCGCACCGCCACGATCAGGTCGCCGGGCTCCAGCGCATTCTCCCGCTGCGGCGTTTCACCGGGAAGCCGGTGGAATTCCTCCAGCGTCACATGGCGCCGGCCCTTCTTGCCTTCGATCTCGACCACGGCGTCGAGCGCCACCAGCGGCACGCAGAAATCCGACGGATGGGTGGCGATGCAGGCGTCGCTCCAGCCGAGCACGGCGTGCAGGCGGTTCTCGCCTTCCAGCGCGTCGCAACCGGCGCCAGGCTCGCGCCTGTTGCAGGCGCTGGCGGTGTCGTAGAAATAGCTGCAGCGCGTGCGCTGCAGGAGATTGCCGCCGACGGTGGCGGCGTTGCGAAGCTGCGCCGAAGCGCCCGACAGCAGCGCTTCGGCCACCGCCGGATAGGATTTCGCGAACTCCGGATCGTAGGCGAGGTTGGCATTGCGCACCAGCGCACCGATGCGCACGCCGCCATCGTCCAGCCGTTCGATGCGGTTGAGTTCCGGCAACCGGGAGATGTCGACGACGCGTTCGGGACTGGTGATGCCGCCTTTCATCAGGTCGAGCAAATTGGTGCCGCCGGCGAGATAGGCCGAACCCGGCTCGGCCGCCGCGGCGATGGCGTCGGGGATGGTGGCGGGCCTGATGTAATCGAAATCCCTCATGCCGCAGTCCTCCGCTCGGCTTTCGCAAGCTGTTGCTGGGCCTCCAGGACGGCCTCGACGATGCCGCCATAGGCCGCGCAGCGGCATATGTTGCCGCTCAGCCCCTCGCGGATGCGTTCGGGATCGTCGCCGGCCTGTCCCTCGGCGATCAGGCCGAGCGTGCTCATGATCTGGCCGGGTGTGCAGAACCCGCACTGGAAGCCGTCATGGGCGATGAAGGCGGCCTGCACCGGATGCAACTCCTCGCCGTGGGCGACGCCTTCGATGGTCAAGACTTGGGCGCCGTCATGGCTGACCGCCAGCGCCAGGCATGAGTTGATGCGCTTGCCGTCGACCAGCACCGTGCAGGCGCCGCACTGGCCGCGATCGCAGCCCTTCTTGGTGCCGGTGAGATCGAGCCGTTCGCGCAGCAGGTCGAGCAGGGTTACGCGTGGGTCGACCTCCAGTTCGTGTCGGTGTCCGTTGATTGTGAGCGTGATGGGAAGGCTGGTCATGGGCGTCTGGCTCCAGTTGCTTGACGCTGAGGGGATTGAATTGGCGTCGGGGCGGGGAAGGGCAAGGCGGCGGAGAGCGAAATCTTCCCCCTCGAGGGGAAGATTTCACGCTCGGCAGTTTGCAGACGTGACATACCGGTTCCCCTTCTTATATGATAAAGGTACTCCACTAAAACGGAGGCACCTCCGTTTATTACGTGGGGGTTGACCCGACCGGGTTCAAGCCCCCTGACACGATGTGGAGAAAAAATTGGCCACCGAGCCGTCCGCCATTGCCGAACAGAAGGCCGAAGCCGCAGAGACAAAACCGTTGCGCGCCGATGCGCAACGCAACCGCGACCGGCTGGTCGAGGTGGCCGCCGCCGTGTTTGCCGAGCGCGGCATCGATGCTTCGCTGGAGGAGATCGCGCGCCGCGCCGGCGTTGGCATCGGCACGCTCTACCGGCATTTTCCGACGCGCGAGCATCTGGTCGAGGTCGTCTACCGCCGCGAGGCGGAGGCGGTGTGCGCGGCCGCCGGCGAGCTTGCCCAAAAACATCCGTCCGATGTCGCGCTGGAGCAGTGGATGCAGCGCTTCGTCGACTACATCGCCACCAAGCGCGGCCTGGCGACCAGCCTGCGTATCCTGCTCACCACCAATTCGACGCTGTTTTCCGACACGTCCGGCAGGGTCTCGCAAGCCTTGCGGCAGCTGGTCGAGGCGGCGGTGGCCGACGGCACCATCCGCGGCGATGTCGATGCTTCGGACGTGCTGCACGCGCTGTCGGGCATCTACTCGGCGCCTGACACCCCGGAATGGCGCGACCGCTCGCGCCGGCTGGTCAAGCTCTTGATGGACGGGTTGCGGTTCGGGGCGGGGAAATCCACCAAGGCCTGATGGCCCACGCCGTCGGTACAAGGCAGACGAGAGCCTTGTAAGCAGGCACGTCCGTTGGTCATGTCCGGCCGGATTGGCACACCGCGCTTGCAACTGAACGAGAGCGGCTGTTAAATTCCTCACATTTCAAGTGACCGACAGGCCCACGCATGACTGCTCGCAAAGCACAAAGGACAGCCCGGCTGATCCATCTTCTGTCGGAACGGCGGGTCATCCATCTCAGCGAAGCGGCAACGCTTCTTGGCGTCTCCGAGATGACGGTGCGGCGTGACATCGCCACCAACCAGGGACAGATCGCCTTCCTCGGTGGGCATATACTGGCGGCGGCCGAGATCGACACCGACGCGCCTTACGAACTGGCGACCGCGGCCGACAGCCATGCGGCGGCGAAGCGCGAAGCCTGCCTGCACGCGGTGCGCAAGATACGGCCCGACGAGACGATCTTCATCGATTGCGGCACGACGCTGATCCATCTGATCGACCTCATTCCCGACAATTATCAAATAACGGCAATATGTTACGCCATGAACGTGGCGGAACGCCTGACCCGCAAGGCCAATGTGACGATCATCATGTTGGGTGGCGTCTATCATCCCGCATCGGCGTCTTTTTCGGGCACGCATGATTTCGATATCTTGAAGAGCGTCGGCATCAACGCCGCCTTCCTGTCGGCCGCCGGCGTCGATGCCAAACGCGGCGCCACCTGCGAGCATTTTCACGAGGCGGTGGTGAAGCAGAAGGTGATGGGCCTGGCGCGCGAGAACTATCTCGTCGTCGACAGCAGCAAGATCGGCAAGCTCAAGCGCGCCTTCTTCTCAGCCATGGACGGCTTCGACGCGGTCATCACCGAACATGGTGAGGTTGGACCGGATTCATTCCAGCTGCCGGCTGACTCCGTTTGACATTTTGCCGACCTGATGGAAAAGTTACAAAAAAAGTAAGAGAAGTCCCAAAAGACGATCTCGATATGCCGGGTAGGGGACGCGTCAAGGGAAGGAAATGCAGGCGTCATGATCGAACAGAGTTCGATTTCGCCATCGTCCGAGGCCCCCTTGCTGCGCGTCGAGGGCGTCAGGAAGCGGTTCGGCGGCGTCAATGCGCTGCGCGGTGTCAGCCTCGAAATCCAGTCCGGTGAAGTTCACGCCTTGCTTGGCGAAAACGGGGCCGGCAAATCGACCTTGATCAAGATCCTGAGCGGCGTGCATGTGCATGATGGCGGCTCGATCGAGATCGATGGCAAACCTGTCTCGTTTGCTTCGCCAGCGCAATCGCGCGACGCCGGCGTGGCGGTGGTCTACCAGGATCTGAGCCTGGTCGAATCGCTTACGGTTGCCGACAATCTGCTGCTGGGGCGAGAGCCGAAGACGCGGCTCGGCTTCCTGAAGAAGCGGCAGCTGGTGGCGCAGGCCGAGGCATTCCTCAAATCGCAGAACATCCCGCTCGATGCGCGCGCCATGGTCGGCTCGCTGCCCTTCGCCTATCGCCAGATGACCGAGATCGCCAAGGCGCTGATGGGCGATGTTCGCCTGCTCATCCTCGACGAGCCGACCTCGGCGCTGACCGACGATGAAGAGAAGATCCTGTTCGAGGCGATCCGCGCGGTCGCCGCGCGGGGCGTCGGAGTGATCTACGTCACCCATCGCCTCAACGAGGTGTTCCGGATTTCGAACCGGGTGACCGTGTTTCGCGACGGCCAGAACGCCGGAACGTTTGTCACCTCGCAAACCAACATGCGGCAATTGGTCGGCGCGATCGTCGGGCCGGATCACGCTGTTCTGAAGGCGGACAGTGCGACAGCCGGGCAAAGCGCGCCGCCGGCTCGGCATGGTTCAGCCGAAAAACCCGTGCTCGAATTGACTGATGTCAGCAACGACAGGCTGGACCGGACCGATCTTGCGCTGCGCAGCGGCGAGATCCACGGCCTCGCAGGCCTGATCGGCAGCGGACGCACCGAAATCCTGCAAACGATCTTCGGCCTGCGGCCGGTGCAATCGGGCGAGGCCAGCCTCGACGGCGTTTCGCTGAAGGGCATCGATCCGGCAGCGGCAATACGACAGGGCATTGCGCTGGTGCCGGAGGACCGGCATGTCCAGGGCCTGGTTCTCGAGCATTCGATCGAGCGCAACCTGACCTTGCCCCGGTTGCCCTATTTCTCGCGCCTTGGCTGGCTGCAGCGCCGTTCGGCGAGCGAGCACGCCAATGCCGCGATGCGCAGGCTGGCCGTCAAGGCGCCAGGCGCTTTGACCCTTGTGAAGAACCTGTCCGGCGGCAACCAGCAGAAGGTCGTGTTCGGCAAATGGAACGAGCCGCGGCCGCGCGTGCTGCTGCTCGACGAGCCGACGGTTGGTGTCGATGTTGGCGCGCGCGAGGAGATTTACGGCGTCATTCGCGCGGCGGCCGCGGCTGGCAGCGGGGTGCTGCTGGTGTCTTCGGATCTGTCCGAACTGCTCCAGCTCTGCGACCGCATCTCGATCGTCGTCGATGGCCGGATCACCAGGACGATTTCGAGGGCGGAATTCGGCAGCGCCGAGGACCTTCATCACCTCATTCAACTTTCGCAGCCATCGGAAGAGCACGCGGCATGACCGACACCCAAAGCCCGGCAAAAGCTGCCGTCAACCAACCGGGCGGTCGCTCAGCGCTGCGGCATCTGCTTCAGGGTGAGCGTCCCTACATGCTTTACGTCGCCTTTGCCGTCATGCTGGTTGTCTTCAGCCTGGCGTCGCCCTGGTTCCTGTCGATCGACAATTTTCTCAACATCGGCCGGCAGACGACACTGGTCTCGATCATTGCCGTCGGCATGACATTCGTCATCATCTCCAGGCAAATCGACCTGTCCGTCGCCTCGACGCTGGCGCTTTCGGGCATGAGCGCGTCGCTGGCCATGGCGTTCGTCGCCAACAACTGGGTCGTCGGCGCGCTGGCGGGACTGGGCACCGGGGCGCTGATCGGGCTGATCAACGGGGTGCTGACCACGCGCCTCGAGATCCCGTCCTTCCTGGTGACGCTGGGCACGCTGAGCGGCGCGCGCGGGGTGGCGCTGATGGTCACCAACACCAAGCCGGTCATCATCACCAACGAGTATTATTTCGCCATCTTCGGCGAGGGTTCAGTGCTTGGCATTCCGGCGCCGATCCTGTGGACGCTTGGCGTCGCCATCGCCGGCATCCTGCTGCTTCATTACAGCGTCTACGGGCGGCGGGTTTATGCCGCGGGCGGCAATCCCACGGCGGCACTCTATTCCGGTGTCCATATCAAGCAGGTCACCACGCTGGCCTTCGTGCTGACCGGGACGCTCGCCGGGCTGGCATCACTGATCCTGTCGGCGCGTTCGCACGCGGCGCGGCCCGACGTGGTGCAAGGCATGGAGCTCGACGTCATCGCCTCGGTGATCCTCGGCGGCTGCAGCCTGTTCGGCGGCCGCGGCTTTGTGCTGGGCACGCTGCTCGGCAGCCTCATCATCGGCACGCTCAACAACGGGCTGGTGCTGCTCGGCGTCAGCTCGTCGCTGCAACTCGTCATCAAGGGAGCAATCATCGTCGCCGCGGTCGCCTTCACGAGGAGGTAAGGCGCGCATCTCGCGGACATTAGCAGAAAACGCCGGCTCCAAACGGCAAATAGAACGTCAACGATCAACGGAGGAAAGTCATGAAACAACAGGCACGAATCCTATTCGGTACATTGAGCCTCGCCGTCAGCGCCTTCGCGCTGTCGACGTCCATGAGCCTGGCGCAGACGCCCGACACCTGCGTGACCGGCGTCGACCTCGCCACGCTTGGTCCCAAGGGCATTGTCGGGCAGGGCCCGCACGGCGAAAAGGCAGCCTCGCCCGACGAACTGAAATTGACCGATGACGAAGCCGCCAAGGTCAAGGCCGGCAAGTTCAAGGTCGGCATTTCCATGCAAACGGTGAACCTCGACTGGTCGCAGTTGCAAGTGGCGGGCATCAGCGAAACGCTGGCCAAATATGGCGTGACCGTCACCGGGGTGGCGTCGGCCGAATATCAGGTCGACAAGCAGATCGCCGATATCGAGAACACCATCCAGCAGCACCCCGACGGCATCATTTCGATCCCCGTCGATTTCACCGCGACGGCACCGACCTACAAGAAGGTGTCGGAGGCCGGCATCAAGCTGGTGTTCATGGACAGCATCCCGGTTGGCCTCTCATCTCCGAAGGATTTTGCCTCGATGATCTCGGCCGACAGCCAAGGCAACGGCCAGATCGCGGCGACGATCCTGGCGTCCTGCATGCCCAAGGGCGGCACGATCGGCCTGGTCAATTTCGGCGTCGACTATTTCAGCACAAATGAGCGCACCAAGGGCGTCAGCGAGTGGATGAAGAAGAACCGGCCCGACATCGTCATGAAGCAGGTCGACTTCACCGATCCCTCGAAGGTGTCGCAGATTGCCGGCGATTTCCTCACCGGCAATCCTGATGTGAAAGGCCTGTTTGCCGTCTGGGACCAGCCGGCGCTCGACACGCTGTCATCGATGCGCGCGCAGGGTATCGATATTCCGATCACCACGGTCGATCTCGGCCTGCAGTCGGCGATCGAGATCGCCAAGGGCGGCCCGCTCAAGGCAACCGGCTCGCAGCGCCCCTATGACCAGGGCGTCGCCGAGGCGATGGCCATGATGAAGGCGCTGATCGGGCAACCTACGCCCGCCTGGGTCGGCGTGCAGTCGCTGCCGGTGGTGCAGTCCAATGTGCTGGAGTCCTACAAGACCGTCTTCCACAAGGATCCGCCGGCTGAACTGGTCGACGCCTGCAACAGCGCCAAGCCGAAATGTAACTGAGATAGGCGAAACGGCATGGGCGCGGGAGAGGTCCCGCGCCCATTTCTATGACGCTAAAAACAAGCCCCCGGTTTGCGGGCACTACCCCTTCGCTTCGACCAGGATCACCAGCGACTCCGGCACCACGCCGTCGTGAGCCATCGCGTCGGCGGCCGCCTTGCTCTGCATCAGCGCGGCCATCTTATCCATGTCCGGAACGTCCATCATCACGGCCACACGTTTCGGGTTCTGCGGATCGACGAAAGTGCGGATGTTGGTGATCCCAAGCGAGCCGAAAAGCTCCTTGCGCTTGGGTGAATTGAGCCAGTGCTTGCTGTCTTTCGTGATGTTGTGGTGGCCGATAACGGTTGGCATGGCATCCTCCCCTGGTTTTACGCAATTCCCAAGGCAAAGCGCTATGCGCTTTTCCCGGATTGCTGAGGTGTCGCCGGCGGTCGATATCGCCCGCCTGATGCTGCGATCCACCTGTGCCAGGCAGTGAGCGCCGTTTCTTTCTGGCTGTCAATTAGCTGCTGCTGATGGATACTGGGTGGTTTGTGGGGCTGCTGGCGCTTGGGGGAGCGCTCAAACGTCGAGGCAGACCTTGCCGAAATGCCTCTGGGATTCGTAGTGCGCGAAGGCGGTGGCGATGTCCTCAAGCGGGAAATGGCGGTCGACAACGGGCTTCAGGCGGTTGATCGCTATCGCCCGGATCATGTCCTCCTGGTCGGCCCGGCTGCCAATGGAAATGCCGCTGATACGGATCTGGTTCGAAAACACCGCCGGGATCGACACCTCAGCCGCAAAGCCGGTCAGGACGCCGATCAGGGCGATGTGCCCGCCCGTCCTGCAGGCCGCAATGGACTGCGCCAGCGTGGCGGGGCCGCCGACCTCGATCACGTGATCGACGCCGCGTCCGTCCGTCAAATCCCTGGCCTTGCGACCCCAGTCCGGCACGGACTTGTAATTGATGACGGTATCGGCGCCGAGGCGCCTGAGCCGCTCCAGCTTCTGCTCGTCGGAAGACGTGGCAATGACCTGGGCGCCGGCGGCTTTGGCGAATTGCAGCGCAAACAGCGATACGCTGCCCGAGCCGAGGACCAGCACCGTGTCGCCGGGCTTCAACTTGCCGCACACAACCAGGCCTCGCCAGGCGGTGACACCCGTGCAGGTGAGCGTCGCCGCCTCGACATGCGTATAGCCCGCCGGTGCCTTGGTGAAGGCCCGCGCCGGCATGCACACATACTCGCTGGCGAAGCCGTCAAAACTGTCCCCCGGAATGTCGCGCCGGGTCGAGGGCGTCATGTCACCGTCCAGCCACCATGGATAGAAGACGCTGACGACGCTGTCTCCAGGCTTGAATGCATCGACATCGCCGCCGATGGCGATCACCTCGCCAGCGCCATCGGACAGCGGAACGCGGCCGTCAACGAACGGTGTCTTGCCCTGCACCGCGAAGTCGTCACGCAGGTTCAACGAGCAGGCCCGGACCCTGACCAGCACATCACCCGGTCCTGGCTGGGGTGGATCTTCCTCGACCAGGTCGAGATTGCCCAAGCCGCCCGGCGCTCTCAGCCTGACCAGTCTCATTTGTCTTTCTCCACTATGTCGGCGTGTTGCAAAGGCGGGCAGGGTGGCAACCTATTGCCGGGCTTGCCGGCCGGAGATCACCCGCAGCCAGGGCGCCAGATGGAAGGCGCTCATCAGAAGATACATTGCCGGCATTCCGGTGAATGGCGAGGCATTCTCCCCCATGCACAGCATGGCCGCATCGCCACTGAAGACACAGGTGAGCAGCGCCATCACGGCAAAGGTCGGGGCCGCGGCAAGGCACAGCCAATCGGCGATGCCGAGGGTGGACGCATTGGTGCTTTCGGGGATCGCTCCGCTGGTGGCTGTGTGGATATCGAGCATGGTCTTTTCCTTGATGGTTGTGCCGTGCCGAGGTCAGGGGGACTGCGCCCTGCGAGCCCCCACTCCGGCCGCTACGCGGCCACCTCTCCCCCGCCAAAGGCGGGGGCGAGGAAGCTGGATAGCCCTTACTGGTCCTTGTCGCGGAACGCCGCTTCGCCGGCAGCCGACACTTGTTCCCATGTCTTGTCGGGTGCGGCGTCGTAATTGTCGTGCCAGTTCCACCAGCTGTAGAGAGGGGTCTGCGGATAGCCTTCGGGCGAATCCTCCCAGATCTCCTGGCGGCCGAGCGGCGTGGCGTCGAGATAGCTCCAGACGGTGCCCATCGCCTCGTCGCCGCGGCTGTTGATGAAATAGGTGCGGAAGATGCGGTCGCCATCGCGGATGAAGACGTTGTGGCCGTGCCATTCATCGACGCCGAAGTCTTTGTCGAAACTGTCCGTGATGGTGTACCAGGGCATCTCCCAGCCCATCCGCTCTTTCAGCCGGACAATGTCGGCCTGCGGAGCGCGCGAGGCGTAGGCAAGCGTGGTGTTGCGGGCATTGAGATGGGCGAGGTGACCGACCTGGTCGGCGCCGAGCGAACAGCCGCGGCAGGCATGCTCGGGCCAGCCGAACACGCCGGGCTCGAAGAAGGCGCGGTAGACGATCAACTGGCGGCGGCCCTCGAACAGGTCGAGCAGGCTCGCCTTGCCATTCGGCCCCTCGAAAACATAGGCCTTGTCGACTTCCATCCACGGCATGCGCCGGCGCTCGGCGGCCAATGCGTCCTTGGCGCGCAGCGTTGCCTTCTCTTTCACCAGCATCTGTTCGCGGGCGGCTTCCCAGTCCTGCCTTGAAACGATCGGCGGAGTCTTCATTGCAGTGTGCTTGGTCATTGGTCGTCTCCTTGTCAGTTTGCCGCCGCACTGTTGCGACGTGTTGCTGCTTGCTGGTCGTGAGCTAGGGTAGGGCGGTCAGGCGCAGCGGTGGGAGTTACAGATGTGACGGGATTTGAATCGCCAGGCCCGCCGCAGCAGGGATGGCGGATTCGCCCGGCGTGCCTGGCCGTGTCGATTGTCGCGTCGAGGGGTAGATCGGCTGAACTGGGCATCTTCTTCTCCGTTGGCGTGCCGTTGGTTGCCGGCACGGCTTGCTGGTTGACGGCCATGACTTAAGTTAGGG
>NZ_RZRQ01000223.1:0-10062 GCF_003997785.1 Mesorhizobium sp. M7D.F.Ca.US.004.01.2.1
ACCCAAATGACGAGATCGAAAACCGCTGTGGTGACGGGCGCCAACAAGGGCATCGGCCACGAAATCGCCCGGCGTCTGGCGACGATGGGCTTCAAGGTGTGGCTTGGCGCCAGGAATGCCGAGCGTGGCATGGCGGCGGCGCAGGAATTGCGCGCGGAAGGTCTGGATGTTGAGTGGCTTGGGCTGGATGTCACACAGGACGAAAGCGTGGCGGCTGCAGCCAGGACTGTCGGGGCGGAGAGCCCTTGCCTCGACGTGCTGGTGAACAATGCCGGCATCGCCATCAACTACGAGCTGCCGCCGAGCCAGCAGCATCTTGCCGATGTCAGGGCCACCTATGACGTCAATGTCTTCGGACCGATCCGCGTGACCCAGGCCTTCCTGCCGCTGCTGCTTGCAGCGCCGGCCGCCCGCATCGTCATGGTGAGCAGTTCCACGGGATCCATCGGGCGCGCGCTCGATTCCAGCACGCCGAACCAGTCGGTCAATTTGATGGGTTACGGCAGCTCCAAGACCGCCCTGAATGCCATCACCGTCGCGTTCGCCCGCGAGTTTGCGCCGCAGGGCATCAAGATCAATGCAGCGGCGCCCGGATATACCGCCACCGACCTGAATGGATTTAAGGGCCACCGCACCGTGCAGCAAGCGGCCGAGATCGTCATACACCTGGCGACCCTGGATGCCGATGGTCCGAACGCCGGGTACTTCAGCGACGATGGCCCGCTTCCGTGGTGAACGGAGCCAGACCCGCCAAAGCCTCTTCCCGCACGCGACACCTGATGGTACTTTTCACAGAAGGAACGCTCATTCCATATTGACTATGGATTGGAATTATTATTTCATATTCCCGGCGCCACGCTGCCGCTCGCGCGTGTACCCCAAGATAACAAGGCCGACGGGAGGTTCCAATGAGCGAAGCCGTGGACGCGAAACAGGCGCCGCTCGACGTCATCACCATCGGTCGCGCTTCCGTCGACCTTTACGGCCAGCAGATCGGCTCGCGGCTGGAGGATATCACCTCTTTCGCCAAGTCGGTCGGCGGCTGCCCGGCCAACATTTCGGTCGGCACGGCCAGGCTCGGCCTGCGCTCGGCGCTGCTGACCCGCGTCGGCGATGAGCAGATGGGGCGCTTCATCCGCGAGCAGCTGAGGCGTGAAGGCGTCAATGTCGACGGGCTGAAGACCGACAAGGAGCGGCTGACCGCTTTGGTGCTGCTGTCGGTCGAGGACGAAGGCGTATCGCCGATGATCTTCTACCGCTCGGACTGCGCCGACATGGCGCTGGCGCCGGAAGACATCGACGAGGCCTTCATCGCCTCGGCCCGCTCGATCGTCGTCACCGGCACGCATTTTTCCCGCCCCAACAGTGATGCCGCGCAGCGCAAGGCGATCCGCATCATGAAAGCCAAGGGCGGCAAGGTGGTGTTCGACATCGACTACCGGCCCAATCTATGGGGCCTCGCCGGCCACGCCGAAGGTTTCGAGCGCTACGTGAAATCGGACCGGGTCTCGGCCCAGCTGAAGACGGTGCTGCCCGATTGCGACCTGATCGTCGGCACCGAGGAAGAGATCATGATCGCGTCGGGCGCTGACGACTGCCTGAGCGCGCTGAAGACGATCCGCTCGCTGTCGTCCGCGACCATTGTTCTGAAGCGCGGCGCCATGGGCTGCATCGTCTATGACGGACCGATCAGCGACGATCTCGAGGACGGCGTCGTCGGCAAAGGGTTTCCGATCGAGATCTACAATGTGCTAGGCGCCGGCGACGCCTTCATGTCCGGCTTCCTGCGCGGCTGGCTGGGTGGCGAAGACCACGCGACGGCGGCGACATGGGCCAATGCCTGTGGTGCCTTCGCCGTGTCGCGGCTGCTCTGCGCGCCGGAATATCCGACCTTCGAAGAGTTGCAGTTCTTCCTCAAGAACGGCAGCAAGCATCTGGCGCTGCGCAAGGACGAGGCGATCAACCACATCCATTGGGCAACGACGCGCCGGCGCGACATTCCCTCGCTGATGGCGCTCGCCTGCGATCACCGCGTGCAGCTCGAGGATGTGGCGGCAAAGGCTGGTGCCGATCCCGCACGCATCCACGATTTCAAGGTGCTGGCGGTCAAGGCCGCGGCGAAGGTCGCCGCCGGACGCGACGGCTACGGCATGCTGATCGACGAGAAGCATGGCCGCAAGGCGATGTTCGAATTCGCTAGGCATTCCTTCGCCTGGCTGGGTCGGCCGGTCGAATTGCCGGGCTCGCGGCCGCTGCGCTTCGAATTCTCGCAGGACATCGGCTCGCAGCTCACCGAATGGCCGGTCGATCACTGCATCAAGTGCCTGTGCTTCTACCATCCCGACGATCCGGCGGCGCTGAAGGAAGAGCAGCAGCAGAAGCTGCGCGCGCTGTTCGAAGGCGCGCGGAAAGTAGGCAGAGAACTTCTCATCGAGATCATCGCCGGCAAGCATGGCAAGCTCGACGACACGACGATCCCGCGCGCGCTGGAAGAGCTCTATGCGCTCGGTATCAAGCCGGACTGGTGGAAGCTCGAACCGCAGGCGTCGGCCGGTGCCTGGGCGAAGATCGAAGCCGTCATCCTGAAGCACGATCCGTGGTGCCGGGGCGTCGTGCTGCTTGGCCTGGAGGCGCCGCAGGACGAGCTGGAAGCGGCTTTCGCCGCCACCGCCAAGGCGCCTATCGTCAAGGGCTTTGCCGTCGGCCGCACCATCTTCGTCCATGCGGCAGAACAATGGCTGGCTGGCAAGATGTCGGATGACGAGGCCATCGCCGACATGGCGCAGCGCTTCGAACAGCTGACCGAAGCGTGGCTTGCCGCGCGCGGCCGCAAGGCGGCATAAGAAGGCCCGGCACAAGGACTGCGGAGGAAAACACCATGAGCAAGACAATTCGCCTGACGATGGCGCAGGCGCTGACCCGCTTTCTCAGCAGGCAAATGACCGAGATCGACGGCAATAAAATCCCGATCTTCGGCGGCGTCTGGGCAATCTTCGGTCACGGCAATGTCGCCGGCATCGGCGAGGCGCTTTATCAGGTGCGCGACGAATTGCCGACCTTCCGCGCCCACAATGAACAGGCGATGGCGCATGCGGCGATCGCCTATGCCAAGGCCAATTTCCGCCTCCGCTTCATGGCCGCGACCTCTTCGATCGGTCCCGGCGCGCTCAACATGGTGACGGCGGCGGCACTCGCTCATGTAAACCGGTTGCCCGTCCTGTTTCTGCCCGGCGATGTCTTCGCCAACCGTATTCCCGATCCGGTGTTGCAGCAGGCCGAGGACTTTTCCGACGGCACGGCGACGGTCAATGACTGTTTCCGTCCGGTGTCGCGCTATTTCGACCGCATCACCCGGCCGGAGCAGATTATTCCAGCGCTCAGCCGCGCGATGCAGGTGCTGACCGATCCGGCCAGTTGCGGACCGGTGACGCTGTCACTTTGCCAGGATGTCCAGGCCGAGGCCTATGACTATCCCGAGAGCTTCTTTGCCGAGCGGGTCTGGCACCAGCGCCGGCCGCGCCCGGACCGCCATGAGCTTGCCGCCGCGGTGGCCGCGCTCAAGGGGGCGAAAAAGCCGCTGGTGATCGCCGGCGGCGGTGTCCTCTATTCACAGGCCTCGGACGAACTGGCGAAATTCGCCGAGGGCGCAGGCATTCCGGTCTGCGAGACGCAAGGCGGCAAATCCTCGCTGCCGGACGATCATCCGCTCAACATGGCGGCGGTCGGCGTCACCGGCACTTCTGCCGCCAACCGGCTGGCGGAAGAAGCCGATGTCGTGCTGGCCATCGGCACGCGCCTGCAGGATTTCACGACCGGCTCGTGGGCGCTGTTCAAGAATTCCGGCAAGACCATCATCGGGCTCAACGTGCAGCCCTTCGACGCCGGCAAGCACCGCGCTCTGCCGCTGGTCGCTGATGCGGCCGAGGGTTTGGCTGAACTCGGTGCTGCGCTGAAGGGCTGGAAGGCACCTTCCACCTGGACCGCCAATGCGGCCACCGGCAAGACGGTCTGGCAGGCCGAGGCGGCTAAGGTGACAGCGTCGACCAATGCCGCCTACCCCTCCGACGCGCAAGTAATCGGCGCCGTGCAGCGCGCGATGGGCTCTGGGGTGACGCTGCTGCATGCCGCAGGCGGCCTGCCGGGCGAACTGCACAAGCTCTGGCAGGCTGGCGCGCCCGGCTCCTACCACGCCGAATACGGCTTCTCGACCATGGGCTACGAGATTGCCGGCGGGCTCGGCGCCAAGATGGCCAAGCCAAACGAGGAGGTCGTCGTGATGATCGGCGACGGCTCCTACCTGATGCTGAATTCCGAGATCGCCACCTCGGTGATGCTCGGCCTGAAGCTGACCATCGTGCTGCTCGACAACCGCGGCTACGGTTGCATCAACCGGCTGCAGATGGCGACCGGCGGCGCCAACTTCAACAATCTGCTGAAGGACTCGCGCCACGAGGTACTGCCCGACATCGACTTTGCCGCGCATGCGGCGAGCATGGGCGCGATTGCCGAGAAAGTGCCGTCGATTGCCGGGCTGGAAAATGCGCTGGCACAAGCCAAAAAGAATACACGCACCACGGTGCTGGTCATCGACACCGACCCGCTGGTTTCCACCGATGCCGGAGGCCACTGGTGGGATGTGGCGGTGCCGGAAGTGTCGGCACGGCCGCAGGTCAACGCGGCGCGCAAGGCCTATGACGAAAAGCGGCAGATGCAGACCATTGGCGATTGATATAGGCGCCGTCGCCCCTACCTCCCCCGTGTGGGAGGTCGGACCGAAGGTCCGGGTGGGGGTCCGGCGCCGCCCCCACCCCGCTGCTTTGCAGCGACTTGCCGGGGCGAGCCACGGGTCTCGCCCGTCCTTCGGACCCCCACAAGGGGGAAGGTGGAAACGAACTGAAACTGGAGCGACGACTTGAAAGCCAAACTGGGCATGTCCCCCATTGCGTGGTGGAACGACGATCTTGCCGAACTCAGCGATGACGTGTCGCTGGAAGAGTGTTTGCGCCAGTCGCGCTCGGCCGGTTTCACCGGCATGGAGATGGGCCGGCGTTTTCCCAATGATCCCGATGTCATGCTGCCGATCCTGAAGGCAGCCGACGTGACGCTGTGCGGTGGCTGGTTCTCCGGCACGCTGGTCGATGGGGAGATGGCCGACAACAAGGATCGCATCCAGCCGATGATCGACCTGTTCAAGGCCGTGAACGCGCCTTGCATCGTCTATGGCGAGGTCGGCCGCTCGATCCAGGGCGACCGCTCGAAGCCGCTGGCCACCAAGCCGAAGCTTTCGGACGACGAGATGAAGGCCTATGCGAAGCGCCTCACCGCGTTTGGCGAATGGTGCGCCGAACAGGGCATGCCGCTTTCCTATCACCACCATATGGCGGCCGTGGTCGAGACCGAGCCGGAACTCGATGCCTTCATGCGCTATTCCGGCGCCGGCATTCCGCTGCTGCTCGATGCCGGACATCTGGCCTTTGCCGGCGGCGACGTGCTGCGCGCCATCGACAACCATCACACTCGCATCAGCCATGTGCATGTGAAGGATGTGCGCATGGGCGTGATCGACAGGCTCGACCGCACGAAACAGTCCTTCCTCGACGCCGTGGCGCTGGGCGCCTTCACCGTGCCGGGCGACGGCTCGCTGGATTTCGGCGCCATCGTGCAGCGGTTCGCGGACCATGGCTATGAGGGCTGGTTCGTGGTCGAGGCCGAGCAGGACCCGAAGAAGAACCCGCCGCTCAGGATGGCGGAGGTCGGCTACAAGGAATTGATGCGCGTCATGACCGCCGCCGGCTACACGGTCGAGACGCAGGGCTTTCCCAATGCCTAGGGCTTCCTCAATGCCTGATGCGATGGGTTCCCGGCGAAGCCGATTGCTGTAGATTGGCCCGATGAAAGATTACGAGCACCCCTTCTTCCGGCCTTTGTGGCGGCGTGTCGCCGTCGTCGCGGTCTGCGTCATCTGGTCGATCATCGAGTTCGCCACCGGCACGCCGTTCTGGGGCGTGATCGCGCTCGGCTTCGCCGGCTACGCCGTCTGGCAGTTCTTCTATCTCTACAAGCCGGCCGACGAGAGCAAGGCAGCGGCCGAGCCCGAACCGAAGGAGTGACTGGGATGTCGAAGCTGCTCGTCAAAGCCAACAAGGGCCATGGCCGCGTCGCCCATGTGACGCCGCAAATCGCGGGTTGGACCTATGTCGGTTTCGACCTGCATCGGCTGAAGCCCGGCGAGAGCGCCTCCGGGAAAACGGAGGATCGCGAAGTCTGCCTGGTGTTCGTCACCGGCAAGGGCAAGGCGTCAGCCGGCGGCAAGGATCTCGGCCTGCTCGGCGAGCGCATGTCGCCCTTCGAGGGCAAGCCGTGGTCGGTCTATGTTCCGCAAGGCTCGGACTGGTCGGTGACCGCAGGTACCGAGCTGGAACTGGCGGTCTGCTCGGCGCCGGGCCTTGGCGGCGGTCTGCCGGTGCGGGTGATCGCACCGGACGATCTTGGCCAGGAGGTGCGCGGCAAAGGCACCAACACGCGCTACGTCACCAACATCCTGCCGGAGGGCAAGCCGGCCGATTCGCTGCTGGTGGTCGAAGTCATCACGCCCGGCGGGCATACGTCGAGCTACCCGCCGCACAAGCACGACCAGGACAATCTGCCCGCTGAATCCTGCCTCGAGGAAACCTACTATCACCGCCTCAACCCGCCGCAGGGCTTTGCCTTCCAGCGCGTCTACACCGACGCCGACAAGAATGGCCATCGTGCGCTGGATGAGGCGATGGCGATCGAGGACGGCGATGTCGTGCTGGTGCCCAGGGGCTATCACCCCTGTGCCGCCTGCCACGGCTATGACCTCTATTACCTCAACGTGATGGCCGGGCCGAAACGGACGTGGAAATTCCACAACGCGCCCGAGCACGAATGGTTGATGAAGGCCTGACCGATCATACCTTCCCAGGTGAAGCTATTGGTCCAGCTAGAAAAAATCGTCGGCTAAGGACCCACAAGGTCGATTTGCCTTCGAAAACCCTTCAAAGCTTCGTCAATCCGTCATGGAAATCACCTATGGCAGCGGGACTGACGAGGACTACCGATGCGCTACGCCATCTATTTCACCCCCCGGCAGGACGAACCGTTGGCGCGGATCGCCGCCAACTGGCTCGGCCGCGACCCGTTTGGCGCCGCGACAAGGCCGGTCGAGGCGGTGGCCGACCTGTCGGCGGCGGAAGTCGCCTTCCACACCGCTTCGGCGCGCCGTTATGGCTTTCACGCGACGCTGAAAGCCCCTTTCCGCCTGGCTGCCAACGAGACCGAAGCCTCGCTGCGCGCCGCACTCGACCATTTTGCCGAGGCGACGCCGGTGGTGACCATCCCGCGCCTAGTCGTCAGCCAGATCGACAGCTTCTTCGCACTGGTGCCGGAAGGACCACTGCCGGCGCTCAACCGCTTCGCCGATGACGTGGTGCTCGGCTTCGACCGGTTCCGCGCGCCGTTGACCGAGGCGGAAATCGAGCGGCGCAGCCCGGATTCGCTGAAGCCGGCCGAGTTCCGCAACCTCTGCCAATGGGGCTACCCCTATGTCTTCGAAACCTTTCGCTTCCACATGACGCTGTCGGGCCGGGCAGCGTCACAGGAAAGCCCTCGTTTGCGCGCAGCAATCGACAGTCTGTTCGCGGACATTCTGCGACAGAAGGTGCTGGTGGATGCGCTGACATTGTTTGTCGAAACCGAACCGGGCGCACCGTTCATGGTGCTCTCGCATCACGCACTCGGGCGCCGTTCCGCCAGAAAAACTGCCTGACACCCTGCCGGAACAACCCCAGCCGGAACAACCAAGGACTGCCTGAAATGACCGCCGAAACTGTTCTCCACAACGCCCGCATCGTGCTTGCCGACGAGATCGTCGAGGGTTCGCTGGTGCTGCGCGATGGGTTTATCGCCGGCATCGAAGCCGGCACCAGCCGCAGCGGCGAGGACATGGGCGGCGATTACATCATTCCCGGGTTGGTCGAACTCCATACGGACCACCTCGAAGGCCACTACGCGCCGCGGCCCAAGGTGCGCTGGAACCCGATCGCCGCCGTGCTCGCCCATGACGCGCAGGTGGCGACCGCCGGCATCACCACCGTGCTCGACGCCTTGCGTGTCGGCATGGACGAAGACGCCGACCTGACGTCGACAGACATCCGCAAGCTGGCCGATGCCATCGAGGACAGCGTCCAGCAGGATCGTCTGCGCGCAGACCATTTCATCCATCTGCGCTGCGAGGTTTCGGCACCGGACTGCCTCAGGGCTTTCGCCAATTTCGATGGCGACGAACGGGTCAAGCTGGCATCGCTGATGGACCACGCGCCAGGCCAGCGCCAATTCGTCAACCTGGAAACCTATGCCTATTACTACCAGCGCAAACTGAAGCTGACCGACCGTGACTTCAAGCTGTTCTGCGAAAAGCGGATGGGGGAATCGGCCGTGAATTCGGGGCCGAACCGTGTCCACATCGCCGCCGCCTGCCATGAGCGCGGCATCGTGCTGGCCAGCCATGACGACGCCACCATTGGCCATGTCGGCGAGGCGATCGAGCAGGGCGTGCGCGTCGCCGAGTTCCCGACCACGGAAGAAGCCGCCAGGGCCTCGAAAGAAGCTGGGCTCGGCGTGCTGATGGGTGCGCCCAACGTCATGCGCGGCGCCTCGCATTCGGGCAACGTCTCGGCCCGCACGCTGGCTAGCGACGGCCTGCTCGACATCCTGTCGTCCGACTACATTCCCTTCAGCCTGATCCAGTCGGCGTTCTTCCTCGGCGATGTCGTCGAAGGCATTTCCCTGCCGCAGGCTGTCGCCATGGTCTCGAAGAACCCGGCCGATGCAGTTGGCCTGACCGACCGCGGCGTCATCGAGCAGGGCCGCCGCGCCGATCTGGTGCGCGTGCGCGTCGACGACCATGTTCCGGTCGTACGCACCGTCTGGCGGCAGGGACGCCGGGTCGCATGATGGTGTCGGCGCTGATCGAGCGAGAATTGTCCGCCGAGACGTTTCCGATCCGCGATGGCGTTTTCGTCGCCGTGGTTGGACCGAGTGGCGCCGGCAAGGACACGGTGATCGGTTACGCCCGCAACCATTTTGCCGACGAGACAAGGCTGGAGTTTGTCCGCCGCGTCATCACGCGGCCGAGCGATGCCGCCAGCGAGGATCACGACACGCTGGCCGACGCCGCCTTCATCGAAGCCGAAGCCGATGGCGCCTTCGCCATTTCCTGGGAAGCGCACGGCTTGCGTTATGGCATCCCGGCCGATGTCGACTGGTCCGTCGCCAATGGCCGTGTTGCTGTCGCCAATGTGTCGCGCGCGATCATCCCCTCCTTGCGCGAACGCTATGCCAACCTGGCCATCGTCGAGATCACAGCCTCACCGGACGTGCTGGCGGAGCGGCTGGCAATGCGGGGCCGCGAGTCACGTGGCGAAGTGCTGGCGCGACTGGCGCGCAGCGCCAATATGAGCCTGTCCGGCCCTGGTGTCACTTCGATCGACAACAGTGGCCCGCGCGAAGCCGCGGGCGAGCGTTTTGCCGAGGTGCTGCGCAAGGCGATGGCATTTTCCGACATGTCGGGTCTGATCTAGGCTTCCAGCGCTTGTCGAGCGCCTTCCAGGGCCGATGCTGGTGGCTGGCGGTCGATCTCGAGCCGCAGCGCGTGCGGCTCGACTCCGTCCGTTGGTGCTTCGCTTGCTTTTTCGCTGCCAGCGGAGCGCTGTGTGGTGCGGACGGCATGGTGATCCTGGACCACGGTTCAAAAAGATCATGGTAGAATGAAGCAATACAGGAAGCCTTGATGCATAGTCTGACACCTATCCTTTCGACGATCACGGCGGCATTTCTCGCCTCCTTCGTCGAAGTCGTCGAAGCCTTCACCATCGTGCTCGCCGTGGGGGTCACGCGCGGCTGGCGCCCGGCACTGACCGGCGCCGCACTGGCGCTGGCGGTGCTGGCGGCCCTGGTGCTGGCGTTCGGCCCGCTGCTGGCACTCGTACCCATAGCCACGCTGCAGTTCGTGGTTGGCGTCCTGCTGATCCTGTTCGGCAT
>NZ_RZRQ01000224.1:0-10006 GCF_003997785.1 Mesorhizobium sp. M7D.F.Ca.US.004.01.2.1
TCTCAGGCGGCGGCACCTTCTTCGATGCACAAGCGGAAACGACCGCTGCCGACACCGATAGGATCAGCACGGCACGAATCGGTGACATTTTACCTTTCATTGGTGGACTCCGTCGGAGAAAGGGGGGTTGGGACGGCGCTGTCGAGCTCGCGTGACCAGTCAATGGCATTGATGAAGACGCCGAGCGGATTCTTGCGCAGCTGATCCGTATTGCTTGGCGAGCGAATCACGATCGTGAGGATCGCAGTCCAGCGCATCGTGCTGGCAAGGCTTCCGCGCTCAAACACCTGCTCGGTCCATTTGACCTGGAATGAACTTTCGGAGGCTCTGACCACGCTGGTGACCTGTACCGAAACACTGCGCGTTCCGATCTGACCGAAGGGGTCGTTCGCCTTGGCGTATTCGTTGAGGAAGAGCGCTGCGCGATCGCTAGCAAAGTCGTACGCTGCCAACCAGTTCTGCCGTACCAAAACCGGATCGGTGGAAACGGAACGGACATTCTGGATGAAGCGGCCGAGATGCCAGGCGATCTGAGCATCCGAGGGCTCATAATTCCGGATCGCCGGCGCGACGGCGCGCGTCTCGCCGAAGCCATCGACCTCGACGACATAAGGCACGACACGGCTTTGCATCGACTGCCATACGAGTCCGCCGGAAAGCCCGGTCGCCAAGGCCAGGCAGCCAAGGGCCATGATCCGCCAGTTCCTGGCCTGCAGTCGAGATGAGCCGATGCGCTCGTCCCACAGCTGGGCGGCTTTTTGATACGGCGTGACCGGTTCGGGTGTTTTGCCGTAACGGTGCACGGGTCGCTTGAAGAGCATCTAGTCATCCTTGTCGTTGAGAGAGGGGGTGGCGCTGCCTCCCGGCCGGTCTCCGTCTCGGACAGCTTGCATGGCAGCGTGGCGATTTGCACGGGCGGTCTGTTCAGAACGTAGGCGCCTTGCCCACGTCGGCGCCGAAACAGTGGCCGAACCGGCAGAGCGTTCGGTCATTGGCGCTGTCGGCGTGCCGCCGGTCGCGGTCCACGCGGCATCGCGCCCGGCATCGGCGTTGCGCCCAACACTTGCAGTGGCGGATCGCGCTATGCGTATAGCGGCGCCGCCAGCTGCACTGGTTACACCATGCATTCCAGCAGCCACACCGGAGAGGCCAGCGTCGGGCGAGGTTGCGCGCCCGATCTGCCATGACGTGGAAGCAGCCGATCCCATTGTTGTGCCGGCTCGGATGGCGGCGACACCGCCGCTGGTTGCCATACGCGCGCCAGCAAATGCTGTGCCTCCAGCAACGAGTGATACACCCGCTGCCGCCGCGGTCGTGCCGAGGGCGGCGCCCGCCCCAAGCTGCGGTGCGCCTGAGACAAGACCCGACGCGATCCCCGGCCCAAAAATGCCAAGGCCAAGCAATGCCAGTGCGCCCAGTACCTGGGACATGGCACCGGCAAGATCCGGCTCCTTGCCTTGCAATGCGGAAGCGAACTCCCCGAAGAGCGTGGAGCCGATACCGACAATGACGGCGAGCACCATCACCTTGATGCCTGACGAGATAACATGGCCGAGCACGCGTTCGGCCAGGAACGCTGAACGGTTCCAAAGTGCGAATGGAACCAAAACAAAACCTGCCAGCGTGGTGAGCTTGAACTCAAGGATGGTGATGAAAAGCTGGATGGAAAGGATGAAGAAGGCGATGATGACCAGGAACCAGGCCATCAGCAGCACGAAGATGGTCAGTGCGTTGCCGAAGATTTCCGGGAAGCCCAGGAGCTGACTGGCTTGGTCAAGCATTGGCCAAGCACCTTCGAAACCGGTCGCGGCAATGCGGCCCGGGCGCAAGAGATTGTCTGCCGACAGATTGCCGGCCGACGCCTTAATCCCGAGACCGGCAAAAGAACGATAAACGATATCGGCGAGGTTCTTGAAATTGTTCAGAATGAAGGCGAAGACGCCAACATAGAGCACCTTGCGGACAAGCCGGCCGAGAACGCTGGTTTCGTCGCCGAGCGCCCACGCCAGGCCGGCAAGTGTGATGTCAATGCCGATCAGAATGGTAGTGAGGAAGGCGAGGTCGCCCGATAGCAGACCGAACCCGCTGTCGATGTAGCGGATGAAGGTCTCCATGAAGCGATCGATGACGCCAAGGTCGTTCATGCCGCTGCCTTTCTCGTCGTGATGAACTCGTGATTAATTGCCGGGATAAGCCGAGCCGGTACCCAAGAATCGCTTCGTCATCTCGCGGGCGGCTTCGTCTGACTGGGCCTTGCGGGCGGCATCCTCGGCCTCAGCTCGAAACTGCGTTGCGAGCAGCGTCTGGATCTGCATCTGCTGTTTTGTCGAAAGCGCCATCAGCTGGTTGGTGGCCTGGCTTGCCTGAAGCGCACCGGCCGCCCCTTGGCTGCGGTTGACGAGATCGGCGAGCAGATCGCCGTCGGCGCGGACGTTCTCGACGATTTGCGACTGGACACCCATGGTCTGGCGGAACGCCTGCATGGCGGTTTGCCAACGCTCCCGCGCAGCACTCGCCACATCGCTGACTTTGATCGTGGCGTCGTAGCTTTCCGGATATTGGCTGCGCCACTGGTCTTGAAGCTTGCCCAGATCAAAGCTGAGGCCACTCGCCTGGTCCATCAAGCCGTCGATGCGATGGAGCGAACCGGTGAGTTGGCCAACGGAAGAGAAATCCAGACGCTGAAGATTGCGCGCCATGTTCTGCAGCATGGTCGCCTGATTCTGCAGCGACTGGATCTGGTTGTTGATCTGCTCCAATGCGCGCGCGGCCGTCAGCACGTTCTGCGCATAATTGGACGGATCGAACACGATAAGGGCGTAGGCGGGCTGCACATAGTCGGCCATAGGCTTGGCGATCAGGGAAACGGTGATCAGGCCGGAGAGAAGGCGTCGCCGCATCATGAGAATTGCTCCTTGTCTGGTTGAGGGAATTGCTTGAGAAGTTCGCCGGCCCAATCGAGGCCGCGCGCGATCAGGAACTGCGAGGCAAAGCTGCCTTGCCCGTCTTCGGACATGATCCTGTCGATCAGAGTCTGCGTGGCCGGATCGGAAGCACCGCAAAGCGCAAGAGCGATGGGGCCAAGCTCGAGCTCGAACAGACGGTTGCCGCGGCGCGATTGCAGATAATACTGACGCTTCGGCGTGGCGCGGGCGATCAATTCGATCTGCCGCTCGCTTAAACCGAAGCGCTCGTAGGCTGTGCGCGCCTGGGGTTCCACGGCACGATCATTGGGAAGGAAAATGCGCTGCGGGCAGCTTTCGATGATTGCCGGCGCTATGCCAGAGCCCGCGATATCAGCCAGCGACTGCGTAGCGAAGACAACCGACACGTTCTTCTTTCGCAGCACCTTCAGCCATTCGCGGATGCGGGCGGCGAACAGCGGATTGTCGAGATAGACCCACGCCTCGTCGAGCATGATCAGCGTGGGCCGTCCGTCGAACCGTTCCTCAAGTCGCTGGAACAGATAGGTAAGCACCGGCAGCAAAGCGCTTTGGCTGTGCATTAACTCCTCGGTCTCGAAACACTGCACATCCGACAAGGCCAGCCCATCATGATCGGCATCGAGCAGGCGGCCGAAGGGACCGTCGAGCGTGTAGGGCATCAATGCGGTCTTCAGCGCATTGGATTGAAGCAGGACCGAAAGACCGGTCAGTGTGCGTTCCTGCGCCGGCGCGGTGGCAAGGCTGGCCAGCGCTGACCAAATAGCCTCCTTCACCTCCGGCGTGACGGTGACGTTCTCGTGGGCAACAAGGCTGGCGATCCATTCGGCCGCCCAGCTTCGGCTAGCCTGGTCGTTGATGCTGCGCAGTGGCTGAAAGGCAAGGGAACCGTCCGCTCCTAGCGCGTGGTGTTCTCCACCCATGGCAAGTGTTGCAGCACGGGCCGAATTGCCTTTGTCGAAGACATAAACCTGGGCGCCGGCGTAGCGCCTGAACTGCAGAGCAATCAGAGCAAGCAGAACCGACTTGCCGGCGCCGGTCGGACCAACAACCAGCATGTGGCCGACATCTTCGACGTGGGTGGAAAGCCGAAACGGTGTCGACCCACTGGTCTCGGCAACGAAAAGCGGTGGCGCTTCGGTTTGGGTGACTTTCGCGAGATGCTCGTTTGTCGCAGGACCGGCCCAAACCGACGACAGCGGCATGAGATGGGCAAGGTTCAATGTATGAACGAGCGGTTGGCGAACGTTAGCGTAGACATGGCCAGGCAATGAGCCGAGCCAAGCCTCGACCGCATTGACGCCTTCTCGGATCGTGGTGAAGCCGAGCCCATTGATGATGCGCTCGACCGCGCGAAGCTTCTCTGCAGCGGCTTGGCGATCCTCGCCCCACACCGTCACGGTGGTGGTGAGATAGCCGAAACTCACATGATCACCGCCCAATGCCTGAAGGGCTTCGTCGGCATCGAGCGCCTTGTTGTCGGCATCGCTATCGACAAGCGGGACCGGCTCGTTGGTAATGACCTCGCGTAGGATTGCCACGATCGATTTGCGCTTGGCAAACCACTGCCGGCGCAATCGCGTCAGCGTCTTCGTGGCTTCCGTTTTCTCGAGCGGAATGAAGCGCGTCATCCAGCGATAGGCGAAATCCTGATGATTGAGGGTATCGAGGATTCCGGGCCGGGTGAGGTTCGGAAAGCCGAGGATGGTCAGTGTGCGAAGATGCTGCTCACCCAGCATCGGCTCCAGGCCACCGGTAAGCGGCGCATCGACCAGGATTGCATCCAGATATATCGGCGTTTCCGGGGCCATGATAGGATGGCGACGAGGCGAAATCGTGCCGTGGAGGTAGGTCAACGTCTGAGCATCATCGAGGACGCGTACTTCGGACATGAAACCCGAGAAGAGATCGAGCACGCGGTTGGTCTCGTCACGGAACCTCGCCAGATCCTGGCGCCAGTCTCTTTCTCCTCGGGAATAATGAGAGTCGACGAGCGTGCTTTCTGCGCGCGCCTGGGCGTCCGGCGGTGGCATAAACACCAAGGTCAGATGATAGCGGCTCTCGTAGTGCGCTACCTTCCCCTCGAAAGCAGCGCGGCGTTCTTCGTCGACCAGCCACGACGCGGCGTCAGGAAAATGCGAGTTCGGATAGCCCAGCGCTTCTGTGCGCTCGGCCTCAAAGAACAATGCCCAGCCAGAGCCAAGGCGTCTGAGAGCATTGTTCGCCCGGGCGCAAATGCCGACGAGTTCAGCCTCCGTCGCACTTTCGAGATCCGGGCCGCGGAACCGCAACGTCCGCTGAAAGCTGCCGTCCTTGTTGAGCACGATGCCGGGCGCCACCAAGGCAGCCCAGGGTAGATGGTCGGCAAGCCGGTCGGCTTTGCTTCGATATTCCGAAAGGTTCAGCATGCAAGCCACCCCTTCAGACGTAGGTGGCGCACAAGCACGCTGGCGAAGTCCGGATCGCGTCTTGCGGCAAACACCGCTAACGAGTGGCCTGCGATCCAAAGCACCAGACCAGCAATCCATTGCTGCAAGCCGAAGCCAATGGCCGCGGCCACTGTACCGTTGAGGATCGCCACCGCGCGCGGAGCCCCGCCGAGCAGGATCGGCTCGGTCAGCGCCCGGTGGACCGGTACTGCGAAGCCCTCGATATGCTGCTCCCCGGCGGCCATCAGACGAGCGCCCCACCACCGAAGGAGAAGAAGGAGAGGAAGAAGCTCGATGCCGCGAAGGCGATCGACAGACCGAAGACGATCTGAATCAGGCGCCGAAAACCACCGGCGGTGTCGCCGAAGGCAAGCGTCAGGCCGGTGGTGATAATGATGATCACCGCAACGATCTTGGCGACCGGTCCCTGCACGGACTCCAGGATCTGCTGCAGCGGCTGCTCCCACGGCATGCCGGAGCCGGCGGCATAAACCGGGGCCGTGATAAGAAACGCGAGCGCTGTGGACGAAAGAAAGCGAAGCTTCTTGCGCATGAGGAAGGCCTTTCAAAGCTGCTGGAGTTGCGAAAGCGTGAGCGGGGCAACGGCGTAATCGCCGCTGCCGTCGAGACCGGTGACCTCGGCGATTGCGTCGATGTGGCGCGACGAGCCGCGTCCCGCTATGAAGACGATCAGATCTATCGCCTCAGCGATGAGCCGGCGGGGAACGGTGACCACCGCTTCCTGGGCGAGTTGCTCAATGCGATAGAGAGCCGAGCGCGCGGAATTGGCGTGTACGGTAGCGATGCCGCCTGGGTGCCCGGTGTTCCATGCCTTCAGCATGTCGAGCGCTTCCGCGCCCCTCACCTCGCCCACGATGATGCGGTCCGGCCTGAGCCTCAGCGTCGAGCGCACGAGATCGGCAAGGGTGACCGAGCCCCGCCTTGTTCTCAGGGCAACGCAGTCCCTGGCCGCGCACTGCAGTTCGCGTGTGTCCTCGATCAGGATCACCCGATCGTCGCATTCGGCGACTTCAGCCAGCAGAGCGTTGGCGAGTGTTGTCTTCCCCGAGGAAGTGCCGCCGGCGATCAGCATGTTGCGCCGCTCGCGGACGGCCTTTTTCAGCGCATCGGCCTGCAGCGGCAGCATGATGCGTTCGGCAACATAGTCGGCCAGGGTGTAGACTTTCGCGGCGGGCTTGCGGATGGCAAAACATGGCGCCAACACCACAGGTGGCAGCAGGCCTTCGAAGCGTTCGCCAGACGGCAATTCGGCACTGACGATCGGGTTGTCGGCGTGCGCCTCGGCGCGCACGTGCGAAGCAACCAGGCGGATGATACGTTCTGCCTCGGACGGGTGCATGTGAACGTCGGTATCGACCCGACCTTCGCCTAACCGGTCGAGTCGCAGCGCGCCGTCGGGATTGACCATCACCTCGATGACGGACGGATCGGCCAGGGCTTCGGTGATTGCCGGACCCATGGCGGTGCGCAGCATGACACGCCGCCGGTGGTCGGCCTCGGGATGAGAGCTCATCCTTCCCCTCCCCCACCATTGTCTTTGCTAAGCGACTTTTTGCCGGAAGCGATCTGGCGGCCGACCTTCTCAACGAATTTCTCGAAACGCTCTTGGGCAATAGCCTGCGTTGCCCGATCCGGGACCGGCGTGTGGGCGTGAAGGGTGATCGAAAAGCGGATGAAGAGCGCCAGGCTCTCCAGGATCACCTCGGAATCGCGCCTGACGTGGGCAAGATCGCGGGAGAGCCGGTCAAGCCTTACGCCGTAGCGCCGATCGAACTCGCTCTCGCCACGCCGCTCGATGAACGCCTCGATCGCCTTCCCCACGATCGCTGATTTGGTCGTTGACGGATCGCGACTGAGGTTGTCCAGTTTCTCGCTGAGCTCCGGCTCAAGCAGAAACTGATGGCGAATGCGGTGCGGCTTCATGCGGATCGTTCCGACGGCCCGGCGTTGCGCCGGCGACGGGAGAAGCATCGGCCAGACGCTCAAAATTGCTTATGGCCGTTATCTACGCTGAGGTGCGCTCTGCAACTCAGCGGACTTCAGAAGCCGGGAATGACATCGTCGCCCCTGCCCTCGTTGATACCGTAGACGCGGGCCGCAGTGGAAATCCGATCCATGACACGCTTGTCCGCGAGCGCTTCGCTGTCATCGTCTGCGGGCTTGTACAGATCGGCCTGATCGGGCTCTTGAGAGACAACAACGTCTTCTTCGGGCAGGCTTGGATGGCGTTGCTGCTGAACGCCTCCCTCGTCTTCAACTGGCGCGTCGGCGCTTTCCTCGTCCGCAGCAAGTCGGCTATCGACGCTGCACACTTGTCCAGTCCAGCCGTCCGGGCGTGATGCAGGGCAGTCCGCATAGGGTCCGTCGTGCAGCACCGGCGCAGGCAGCACCCGATCTGTGAAATTCTGATCCTGATAATAGCGCAGCTTCTTGGCGCGGATCGGCGGCAACCCAGAAACCAGGACCAATTCGTCTGACGGCGGCAATTGCATCACCTCGCCTGGCGTCAGGAGCGGGCGCGCGGTTTCCTGGCGGCTCACCATGACATGTGAAAGCCAGGGCGCAAGCCGATGGCCCGCATAGTTGCGCATCGACCTAAGTTCGGTTGCGGTGCCGAGGGCATCCGAGATGCGCTTGGCCGTGCGTTCGTCATTGGAGGAAAAGGCAATTCGCACGTGGCAATTGTCGAGAATAGCATTGTTCTCGCCATAGGCCTTTGAAACCTGGTTCAAAGATTGTGCGATCAGATAGGAGCGAATGCCATAACCTGCCATGAAGGCGAGCGCCGTTTCGAAGAAGTCGAGGCGACCGAGCGCCGGAAACTCGTCCAGCATCATGAGCAGCTGATGCTTACGGCTCTTCTTCGGGTCCCCCTCCAGACGCTCCGTCAACCGCCTGCCGATCTGGTTCAAGATCAGTCGCACAAAAGGCTTGGTGCGCGAGATATCCGAAGGCGGCACGACCAGATAGAGCGACAGCGGTCGCTCTCCATCCACTAGGTCAGCGATGCGCCAGTCGCAGGACGAAGTGGCCGCCGCGACCGTTGGATCACGATAAAGCCCGAGAAAGGACATGGCGGTCGAGAGGACGCCTGAGCGCTCGTTTTCCGACTTGTTCAGGAGTTCGCGAGCCGCCGAGGCCACTACGGGATGGACCTGAGGGTTATGCCCCGTCCCGAGATGGTTTGTCGTCATCATCCGCCGTAGCGTTGCGGCAAACGAGCGTTGCGGGTCCGACAGGAAGGTGGCGACGCGGGCCAGCGTCTTGTCCTCTTCAGCGTAGAGCACGTGCAAAATGGCGCCAACTAGGAGTGAATGGCTGGTCTTCTCCCAGTGGTTCCGTCGCTCCAGCGCGCCCTCGGGATCGACGAGGATGTCGGCGATGTTTTGAACGTCCCGGATCTCATCTGGGCCTTTGCGCACCTCCAGCAGCGGGTTGTAGCGTGCCGATCTCGGGTCGGTCGGATTGAACAGAAGGCAGTACGAGAATTTCGACCGCCAGCCGGAGGTCAACTGCCAATTTTCGCCTTTTATATCATGAATGATGGCAGACCCGGTCCAGGAAAGTAGCGTTGGAACAACCAGCCCCACGCCCTTGCCCGAACGCGTCGGCGCAAATGCCATGACGTGCTCCGGGCCGTCATGGCGCAGATAGCGATCGTTCAGCCTACCGAGGAAAACGCCCGCCGGCCGTAACAACCCTGCCGTCTCGACCTCATGAGTCGTGGCCCACCGTGAAGACCCATAGGTCGTAACCGACCCGCGCTGTCGCGCGCGCAAAAGCGAGCCAGCGATTGCGGCGGCACAACCCAGGAATCCGCTGGCGCCTGCAAGCGTACCGGCTTTGTCGAAGACCTCCGGCGCATAAGCATCGAAGTGGAACCACCATTCAAACAGCTTCCACGGCTTGTAGATTGGCCAGCCGGCGAAGAGAAACCATGGTGCGCCGAGAGGCGTCTGGTAGGTCAGCATTTGAGCGCACCATTGGGTTGCCGTCCATACGCCGATAATGACAATTGCGCACACAACGGCGATCTGCCCGATCAGTAGCTTCGTAGGTGTCATCGGCTTGGCCCGCTGAACAACGCGACCTAGCATCGCGCGGCGCAGCCGGGACAGGAATGTTCCTCACATACGATTTGGGAGCAATGAACGACTTCCTACGTATGCAGGTCGGTCAGCACGCGTGTTGCGCCTTCACGCGACACCATCCGCCACTCCATCCTTTCCATTCACCCTGAGGCCCGGCGCCGCCGACAGTTGCGTGACCGCTCCTCCGCAAAGTTATCTTCTGCGTTCAGGGAGCCACGGCGCCTGGGCTGGCTGATGAACACCGTCCGCTCGCGCATGTGGGGTCGAATTGATTTGTGCCCAAGTGGAGGCAGGCTCGTCTTCCAACAGTTGCCGCAGTTCCCCTGGCTCGAACGCCATCATCGGTGGGGAAGCGGGTTCATCCTCCAACAGTTGCCGCAGTTCCCCTGGCTCGAACGCCATCATCGGTGGGGAGGCAGGTTCGTCCTCCAACAGTTGCCGCAGTTCCCCTGGCTCGAACGCCATCATTGGTGGGGAGGCAGGCTCGTCTTCCAACAGTTGCCGCAGTTCCCCTGGCTCGAAC
>NZ_RZRQ01000225.1:0-9846 GCF_003997785.1 Mesorhizobium sp. M7D.F.Ca.US.004.01.2.1
GAGCGGCGTAATTCGGAGCTGTCATAGGGTAGTCGGGCGGCAAGTTCCATTTGGCGCGATAGGCGTCCGGTGTCAGGCCGAAGTCCGTGCTAAGATGCCGCTTCAGGGATTTGAACTTCTTGCCGTCTTCGAGGCAGATAATGAAGTCCGGCGTCACCGACTTCTTCGGGTTGACCGCCGGGGTTTGCGACGCTGCGGCCGCTGCTACCGGTCCGCCAACGCCCGTCAGGGACAAATGAACTGAAGCGATCAGGTCCGACAGCCCCGCAACTGGTAATGGGTTATTGCTTACGTAGGCAGAAACAATATCCGCCGTAAACTCGATAAGCTCAGAGCTGCGGTTTTCAGTTTGATCGGTCATATGCTGATTGGTCCCTTTGTTGTCTAGTCAGCTAATACTTGACTGACGTCAGTGGCGCAATGTGACGATGGAGCATCACGCACGCCCATCCGTTGTCGTGTCGTCGTCAAACTCATGGACCGGCAGGTAGGCGTTAGTCTCCAGCCAGTCCCGCAAGATAGTCGCGATGAGGTCTGGACGGCTCATCTTCATCTCTGCGGCTATGGAGTTCAGCGCGTCTTCGATTGGAGGCTCCAGCGGCACGCCAGACACATTCCGGAGCATCAGGGCGGCCCGCCGAAGGATGATCTGCAAATCTGGCCGCGACATATCCGCAATGCGGTCGGCAGCGCTCTCAAGCTCTTCGGCGATAGATAGGCGGGTCATCCCGGCCTGCTCATTTGCGATGGCGCCTGCAACTGAACACCAGGCCTGCCGTGGTTCAAGAATTCGACGCCTCGGCCCTCCAAAGCGCGTTGGACAGCCTGAACATTTTGCGAGCGGCCGGCGATAGGGCCGGCACCGGCTGCCTCCATGCTGCGGATTGTGTTCACGTTCACGCCTACCAACTCCGCAAGCTCCTTTTGCTCAATGCTCGCAAGCGCCCGCGCTGCTTTCAACTGGTTCCCCGTGGTCAGCATTTTCCCTCTCAAACTATTTTTTCTAGTTACCATACCTAGAAACCAGTTGACAATGCCCTAACCCGGATTTAGGTTACCGGACATAGTAAACAAGTTTCGATAACTAGAACCGTTTGGGAGATACCGCCATGCCGAACACATCTGTTCGAGCTGCCGCCGAAGGCATGCCCATTCTAAGCAGCCAAGTCGCCCTTGCCGACTTACGTTCGTTTACCGGAGAGAAACTATGATGACCAACTCACGAGGCTTTCCCCAGCTTCGCCGTCTCTTTGGGTCGCTTCAGCGCCACGACTCGGTGACCATTGGCGAGCGGGCAACACCCCCCACAATCGAAGCAGGGACATCAATCATGAACCAGCATGTCAATCGCCGCGCCATTCTCTCGTCATCAGCAATTGCCACGGCTGCCATAGCTGTCGCCAGCCAAGAGGCCAGGGCAGGGGACGCATCGGCCCCTAGCGTGTCTCGTGAACTACAAGGTCTCATCGAGGCAAAGCACGCTGCCTATGCCCGCTTCATTTCCGCGATCGATGTGGCCACCGACCTGGAAGAGGCGTATCTGCCCAAGACCGCCGAACTCTACGTCCCCTTGTCCATTGGCGGCGGCCAGTCGCGGAGCCTTCGCTACAGCGAACTGGAGAGCGTCGAGGCCAATCTGAGCGACGACATCAAGCGCCGGTACGCCGAGCAGCAACAGAAGCTGGCGGCACTCGCCAAGGTGGCGCCCGATTTGAGCAAGCAGTCGACCGCCGCGCTCCGTAAGGCCGAGCAGGCCGATCTGCGGACGTTGAAGAGGCTGATCAAGGAAGAGCGCGCACGGCGTAGCGCTGTCGGGCTTGAACAGGCGATCAACGAACGCAACGAGGCCTCCGACGCTGAACGCTATGCACTGAACGCCGTGTGCGCCTATCGTTGCACCACCATGGAGGAACACCGGGTCAAGGCCGAGTTCTTGAAGGAATTCGCCACCGGCAAATACGGCGACCTCCAGACTGAGGACATTGACGCGCTGCTCTGGTCGTTCCTGCCGGAAGAAGCATTGGAAGACGCGGTCAAGGCTTCGGAAGGCGGCGCAGCCTGAAACTGTCGCCCTTGGCCCGCTACCTCACGGTCGCGGGCTTCTCCGGGAATTTAGAGTGCAGCTGGCGATAACCCAGACACCGAACGCACACTACCAGCTGAGAAAACCACGAAGGCAAATACCAGCACGGCAGCAGCCACGATCAGCGAGCCGACGGCGACAACCGGCTCAATCGCCGTATAACCTCCGTGCAGCATCACATACAAAGCTGGCAGCATGACCACCAGCCCGACATTGTACAGGCTGTAATGGACCATCGCGATTTTCCTGGCCGCCTTTGCCGGGTTAAGGGCGTAGTAGCCGCCGAAGATTGCACTTGTGACCCATCCGAGCAGGTTAATGTGTGCATGTGCAGGAAAGGCACCGTGATCGCCTGATATGGCCATCTGCAAGCCGGCGCCTATCCCCAGAATGAGCCACACGATAGCCGTCTTGAAAAAGAGATCCGAAACCTTAGGCATGGCACATTCTCCCCAGAATGCCGATTTCAACGCCTGCCCATATTAGGTCTTCCTAAGAAAACAATGCAATCAAAATCAAAGGCCTTACAAGCCCGATGACTCACGGTGGCGGCGCGCTTCTTAATATTTTTCGAACGTCGGATTGTAGGATCGGTCAGCAAGCTCCTCGAGGGTCCGCTTCACTTGGCGGATAGCTCTAACAGCAGTCGCCTGAGAAGCCATCTGGGATAGTTTAAGGTGACCGCCGTGAAGCTCCACGATGATACGAGCGATGACTGCCATAAATGCCCTCATGCGATCCAGGGCATAGTCTTCGGCCCAAAAGTCCGTAAAGTCCTTCCTGCGCTGCTCGCCTTCCCATCGCGGATTTCGGTTAAAGACAACGGTGTTTTCCAACTTAATCGGCAAGCCGTGCACGATATCGTTTCTGATCTCGAATGCCAGGCGGGTGGCAGTGCACCATGTCTCGAGAAAATCGCGCTCTTCAGCCGAGTGTAATTCCGCTGCATGTCCCTCCAGCATACCTATGAGATCCGTGATCTTCTTCAGGTCCGTTTTGGGTCGGACACCTTTGTATTCGATCTTAAGCGCTTGCCATATATAGCGTTCGAGATGGTACTCGATTGCCGAGCCGAACGTGACAATCGCGGCAATTTTTGCGCCGATCTCGGTCGTTATGCCTAGCATTTCTTGCAACCGACCAGGCTGGCCATATAGTTCGTAAGTTGGTGGCTTCATGGCGTGCTTCTCGAAGTCGGAATCAATCGGAGGAACGAATCGGACCTGAGCTGCGAAGCCAAGCTCGAACCTTGCCGATAGTTGCAGCAAACCCTCGGAATCAATAGGTGAACAGGTAGCGAACGTGTTGCTACGGTTTTTGCAACGCAACGCTACGGGACGAGACGGGACAGACGCGCACAATGGGCACCCGCAAGTGGCGCAACGCCTTGACAGACAAGGACTTAACATCATCGAACGGGAAGGGGAGGTACGGCAGCGAGCGAATTTCAAGACCGGTGCCTTAAACCGCTCGGCCATTCCTCCATCTGTCGCGGTCCACTGCTCTAGTGTGCCCGACAAAGCCCTGTCAACCGGCAGACATGGCCCGGCGGAAGCGGGGCCAGCCGCTCTGTGGCAAGCCGCACGACCTTGCCTAAGCGCGGAAGAACGAAAAGAGGTGACTTTTCAGGGCGCTCGGCACGGTGACGCCGTCACAATCTTGCCCGGTTCCGGCCACAATCGGTTAATACCGTGATAAACAATTCCTGCGCACAAAGGATCGGGGTTTTAGGCGTCGTTAGAATTCGTCGAGTGAGTGTTTTGGCTCCTCTGATGGTTGAATGCGGCGCCTTGAGTTGAGACTGAAGGGGACATCAGGAAAATGCAGGCTGTGACGCACCCGCGTCTTCGTCGCGCTGCTACAGTCGCGTTGTTGGCCGTGTCGGCCGCCTTGCTGGCGGCTTGCGCGTCGCAACCTGAGCCCAAAGCGATGGTCTACAAGAAGACCCGCTCCAAGGAATATTTCTCCGAATCCGAATATGGCGTGAAGGCAAGCCCGCGTGTGTTCTCCCGGAACGGGCGCATGCAACGTGGCGGCGGCAGGGATCAGCTCGGCAAGCCCTATCAGGTCCGCGGCAAGTGGTATTATCCCAAGGAAGACAAGCGCTACGCCAAGGTCGGTCTGGCGTCCTGGTATGGCGATGCCTTCCACGGCCGGCTTACCGCCAATGGCGAAGTCTACGACATGACGCATCTGACGGCGGCGCATCCGACCATGCCGCTGCCAAGCTATGCCCGCGTCACCAATCTCAAGACCGGCAGTTCGGTCATCGTTCGCGTCAACGATCGCGGCCCGTATCACGAAGGCCGCATCATCGATGTGTCGGAGCGCGCAGCCCAGATGCTTGACTATGCCAACATCGGCACCGCTCAAGTGAAGGTCGAGTATGTCGGCCGTGCACCGCTCGACGGCGATGACGACCAGTATCTGATGGCTTCCTACCACCCCGGCAACAGGGCGCCGGATCCGTCGGACGGGCTGCCGACCGGCGTCATGGTCGCCATGAACGGGCCTTCGCCAAGCCTGCCTGCTGGCGCCGCCGCCGTGCCGTTTCCGGGTCAGTTGACCGATTCAGGCTCGGTCCAGCCGGTGATGTCGGCACAGACGCCGGCTTACGGCGATCTGGCGCTGCCCGATTTCGGCCCGATCGTGCCGGAACGCCCGGAAATCAGTCTGCCGCCGCAATCACCGTTTGCCGTGGCCTCGCTGTCCTATGCGGACGAGCGGGTGGAACGCGCCTCCAATGCCTTTGCCGCACTGGGTGGCGACGGCATGTCGCCGGCCGACGTGCTTCAATCGTGGAAGCGGCAGCCGCCACCGGCCGGTCCGTCCACCGACTACGTCGCGGCTGGTTCATTCGAGGATGCAGCGGAGGCCAAGCGCATTGCCGCTCAGCTTGCCGCATACGGCAAGATCGAGATCCAGCGCTCGGAACTCGAGGGAGAGGACTGGTATTCGGTCAATCTCTATCCCGATGGCCACCGCAATCTGGATGATTTGCTGCAGGCAGCCTGGTCGCATGGCGCGCCCGATGCGCTGGCTGTGCGCAACTGAGCGCAAGCCAGGTCGGATTTCCGCTGCGCGGTTGATCCGCCGCGTAAAAAGCCTGATACTTTTCGCGGGCTTGCCGGCCGTGCCGGCCAACGGGTCGAACATCATGCAATTGCGCTTGCTCCCGCCTCTCGCCGGGTTTCTAATTTTTGGCCTGCTGCTGTTTTCCCAGGGTCCGGCCCATGCGCAGCTTTTCGAGACCAAAGCCGCGCAGGTCTTCATGATCGACGCAGAGACCGGAACGGTGCTGTTTTCGAAGGATGCCGACAAGCCGATACCGCCGGCCTCAATGGCCAAGCTGATGACCATGGAAGTGGTGTTCAACGCCATCAAGTCCGGGCGCCTGAAGCTCGACGACACGTTCGTGGTCAGTGAAAACGCCTGGCGCAAGGGCGGCGCGCCTTCGGGGACATCGACGATGTTTGCCAAGCTCAAGTCATCGATGCGGCTCGAGGACCTGATCCAGGGCGTGACCGTGCAGGCCGCCAATGACGGCTGCATCATCATCGCCGAAGGCATGTCCGGATCCGAAGACAATTTTGCCGCGCAGATGACCGAACGCGCCCGCCAGATCGGCCTCAAGACCTCGACTTTCGTCAATTCGACCGGCCTTCCGGCGGATGGCCAGCAGACTACCGTGCGTGAGCTGGCGCAGCTGGCCGTGCACCTGTGGCGCGATTATCCGGATTTCTATCGCTATTACGGCCAGAAGGATTTTACCTGGAACAAGATCTCGCAGAGGAACCGCAATCCGCTGCTGGCGATGGACATCGGCGCCGATGGCCTGGCGGTCGGCGCGAGCGAGGCCTCGGGGTTCGGCATCGTCGGTTCGGTCAGCCACAACGGCACGCGGGTGATCGCAGCGATGAGCGGACTGGCCAACGACAAGGAACGTGCCGAGGAGGCGCGGAAGCTGCTCGACTGGGGCGTCCGCTCTTTCGAGAAGACCGAAATCTTCGCCAAGGATGAGGTGGTCGGCGAGGCGCAGGTTTTTGGCGGCGCGAAATCCGGCGTGACGCTGAAAGCCAAGGGCCCGATCGACATCTTCCTGCCGATCACCAACCGCGACAAGCTGACGGCCAGGATCGTCTACAACGGCCCGGTTGCGGCACCGGTGGAGGAGGGGCAGCCGGTTGGGGCGCTGCGGGTCTGGATCGGCGACACGCTGAGCCAGGAGACGCCGCTTTTCGCCGCCGAATCGATCGGCGTCGGCACGCTGCCGCAGCGCGCGCTCGATGCCGTCAAGGAACTGGCGATCGGCTGGCTGCGCTAATGCATGTCGCTCAAAAGTGGCCCCGGTTATGGCGGGAACGACATGCATAAAAGCAAAAAATCGATGGCATGGACGTTTTCCCGAACGCGGACTATCTAGAGCGCTACAATCAATCCACTCATGCAAGGACAAAGGCCTTTCGATTGGCGCGCGGATTTTTCATCACCTTCGAAGGCGGCGAAGGAGCAGGCAAGTCGACGCAGATCGAGCGGCTGGCCAGGAAGATGCGCGCCAAGAAATACGATGTCCTCCTTACCCGTGAACCGGGCGGTTCGCCGGGCGCCGAAGCGGTCAGGCATGTGCTGCTTTCGGGCGCCGCCGAACCGTTCGGGCCGAAGATGGAAGCGCTGCTTTTCGCCGCCGCGCGGTCCGACCATGTCGAGCAGGTCATCCGGCCGGCGGTCGAGCGTGGCTCCATCGTGCTTTGTGACCGTTTCCTCGATTCCTCGCGCGTCTACCAGGGCGTCACCGGCGGCATCGACCCGGCGTTTATGGACACGCTGGAGCAGGTAGCCATCAACGGCATGATGCCGGACATGACGCTGATCTTCGATATCGATCCGGCGGAAGGCCTGAGGCGCGCAACGCTGCGGCGCGGTACCGAGGCAGCCGCCGACCGCTTCGAAAAGGAGACGCTAGCGATCCACCAGGCCCGCCGCGAGGCGTTTCTGGCGATCGCGGAGGCCGAGCCGGAACGCTGTATCGTCGTCGACGCAGCCGCCGATCCCGATGCGGTCGAGAATGTCGTCACCGCCGCCGTCTTCGCGGCGCTGGAAGCGAGAACGCCGGCGCGCGACAGGCAGGCGACACCGGCATGATTTTTGAGCGCATCGCACCCGAACAGCACGACACGCTGGACGGCGTGCCCGAGCCATCCGAGACGCGACGCCTGGTCGGGCACAGCCAAGCCGCTGATATGCTCACCGCCGCCTATCGCGCGGGAAAGCTGCCGCATGCGCTGATCTTCTCCGGACCGGTCGGCATCGGCAAGGCGACGCTCGCCTTCCATCTTGCGCATCATCTCCTGAAGCACCCCGATTTCGCGCAGGCGCCGGAAAGCCTTGCCACTCCCGATCCGGCGTCGTCGCTGTTTCGCCAGATCGCCACCGGGGCGCATCCCGGCGTGCTGCATCTGACCCGGCCGCTGAACGACAAGACTAAGAGCTTCAAGACCGTTGTCACCGTCGATGAAATCCGCAAGGTCAACCGCTTCCTGTCGCTGACCTCACATGACGGCAGCTACCGGGTCGTCATCGTCGACCCGGCCGACGACATGAACGCCAATGCCGCCAATGCCTTGCTGAAGAATCTTGAAGAGCCGCCGGCACGAACCCTGTTCATCCTGATCGTCCACGCACCAGGGAGCCTGCTGCCCACGATCCGGTCGCGCTGTCAGGTGGTGCGATTGACGCCGCTCGACGGCGACGAGCTGATGGCTGTGCTGGAAACGGCGGAACCGCCGCCGCCGGACGACCCGGTGGCGCGCGCGGCACTGGTCGAGCGGGCAGGGGGCAGCGCGCGCAACGCCATCCTGTTGACGCAGTATGGCGGGCTGGAGATCGCCTCGACGCTCGACGCCCTGGTCACGGGAAGAAAGAGCGATGTCGGCGGCGCGTTTCGCCTTGCCGAAGCCGTGGCCGGCCGCGACCAGGCGATCCAGTTCGACATCTTCAACCGCCGGGCGCTGGACCTGTTGTCTGACGCGGCAAGCCAGGCAGCACTGGCGGGCGATCTCGCACGGGCTAAAACGCTGTCGGACACTTGGCATGAGGCGCTCGACGCAATATCTGAGACCGACACCTACAATCTCGACAAGAAGCAGCACGCCCTGACCATGATCGACCGCCTGAATTCTGCAATGCGAATGTGACGGCCCTCGGAATGGCAATCGCCATTCCGGGAGGGTTCGATGTATGCGGCTGTTTTCAGGCGACGGCCGTGTTCTTCGCCTGGCTCGCTCGCTGTACCGCGAGCGCAGCATCATACTTCGCGCGATTGGCCCAGTAGATGGTGGCGAACAGCAGCGCTTGGTCGCGGAAAGGAACATGGTCGACCGTGTCCATGGCGGCTTCGGCTTGAATCCAGTCAGCGTGAAAGTCGGCGGCTGCCTTCCTGTCGCCACCGAGAGCCATCTGCTGGAATCGATGCATATGATCCTCGATGTCAAGGTAGCGGTCGGCCCAAACGATCGACCATTGTCGGTTCTGCATGGTGAACTTGCGGATCCATCGCTCGCTCAGGTCCATGTCTCCTTCGGGTTTGGAATACATGACGTTGCGGCGCGCTTCGAGCAGTGTGTTGGTGGCGACGACTTCATTCTCACGCCACAGAAGCCGCATCGCTGGATCATTCAGAAACCGGTCCGCGTAAATGGGATGAGGAAAGGCACTTTCTCGGAGCCCCTCGATCTTGAAATAGATCAGCAGTTCGGAAGCCACGCTGGCCTCGAGTTCATTGCGCTCCATCTTGCCATGGAAAGCCTCGAATCCGATGCCCGGGATGAAGGGCATATGCGCGGCGTGCCAGATTTCATGCAGAAGGTAGAGATCCTCGATGGCCGGGGCGTTGTAGTCATCCCGGCGCATTGTCAGTCCCCACCAGGTGCAGAAGTGCGCGCGCTCTAGGCGGTCGTTGGTGGTTTCGCAGCTGAAGCGGGGCAGGCGGGCATACTGATCGACTATGCTGTGGACATAGCCGCCTTGGCGATGCGAGGATCGGAATGCTTCTGTCTTCCAATGCGCTAGGCAGTGGGCATGGATGTCATCGCTCGTCACGAGCGGAAGCAAATTCTTCACGGCAACGTCCCAGAATTCGGACTGGCCATGCCGATCCGTTCCGCCATTCCCGGCGTCAGGCACAAGCGTGGCCGGGCGTCGATCGCGCCGGGGGCGCGCGTGAGATAGGAGACAAGATCCGGATCGATATCCGCGTCTGCCGATCCTCGAGCCAGAATGAAGATGTCCGCCGACATCAAGGTTAGGCCGAGAGTGTGGCCGGCATGTTCTGCCACGCTCTGTTGAATGCTGGCGTAACGACGCGCCATGGCGAAGACGTCGAACCGCTCCATAAGCCGTATCCCCAGTTGCAGCGATGTCAGGTTCTTGAACCATTGATTGCCAAACAGACCGAGATTCTCCGATCGGCAGAACACCCCGCCTATGCGGTCGTAGTAGGCGCCGAACGGCTTGGACAGGCTGATCACAACGGCGCTCACGCAAGGCGCGTTGGCGAGGATCGTCTCTATCGGAGGCTCGGCGGTCGCCCCGACATAGGTCAAATCGAGAACGAGCTGGGCCGGGTTCGCGCGTTGGCTCAACCGACGCAGAAAGGCATTGGCCTCCGGCCACACCATGCCGTCGATGGCCGAAGGTTGGCTGAGACAAAGCAGATCCTGGGGATTGACGGTGTCGGCAACATCGCGCCAGGCGTGGCGTTCATA
>NZ_RZRQ01000226.1:0-9837 GCF_003997785.1 Mesorhizobium sp. M7D.F.Ca.US.004.01.2.1
CCCAGATCGCGGACTTCCAGCAGCGCCATGGTCAGACTCGCTTGTCCGGCCAGAGCCCGTTCGGCCTGAAGAGCATGATTGCCAGCAGCGCAACCGCGGTCACCAGGGGACGATAGGTGCCCGCCCCGCGCAGCACCTCCGGAAGCAGGGCCACGAGAACTGCACCGAGCACAACGCCGGGAATGCGGCCCATGCCACCCAGCACGACGCCAAGCAGGATGAGAAGCGATTGGTTGAAGGTAAAACTCTCCGGCGAGATGGCCGTCATCTTGGCCGCGTAGAGGCATCCGGCCACGGAAGCGATCACCGCGCCCATCATGTAGGCCTGCAGCTTGGCCGTGACACGGTTGATGCCGATACCGGCGGCGGCGTCCTCATCATAGCGAACGTAGAACCAGGCTCGTCCCATTCGTGACCGCTCGACGCTCAGGCAGACGAAGGCGGTGAGCAGCGCGAGCACCAGGAACGCATAGTAGAAGTGCTGCACCTGCATCAGCTTGAAGCCGAAGATCTCCGGCCGCTCGATGCCGATAAGGCCGCTGGCGCCGCCGGTGATGTCGAGGTTGCGGGCGATGATGCGCACGATCTCGCCGAAGCCCAGCGTCACGATCGCCAGATAGTCGCTGCGCAGCCTCAAGGTCGGAGCGCCGATGATGATGCCGGCCACGCAGGCTGCCGCCATGGCGACCGGGATGGTGAGCCAGAAATTGAAGCCGAACTCCGCGGTCAGGATGCCTGATGTGTAGGCGCCCACCGCGAAGAAGGCGGCGTAGCCGAGATCGAGCAGACCCGCATAGCCGACGACAATGTTGAGCCCGAGGCACAGAACGACATAGAGCAGCGCCGTGGTTGCCACCTCAGTCATATAGGCGTTGGCGAATTGCGGCAACACCAGCGCGCAGGCGAGTGCCGCCAGGCCAGGCAGCACAACGGACCAGCGCATCAGTCGCGGTTGCGCGGTGGCCGGCATGGTCCTCACTTCGTCGGTCATCACACCCGCTCCACCACCGAGCGACCAAGAAGGCCGGTCGGCTTGAACACAAGGAACAGGATCAGGGTCCCGAACACGAAGACGTCACGCCACTCCGATCCGACGAAGGGCAAGGACGAACCGAAAGCCTCGAGCAGGCCGAGCAGCAAGCCGCCAAGCATGGCGCCCGGCACGCTGCCGATCCCGCCTATGACCGCGGCGGTGAAGGCCTTGAGCCCCATGATGAAGCCCATGAAGAAATGGACACTGCCATAATAGGCGCCGGCCATGACCCCGCCGCCGGCGGCGAGCGCCGAACCCATGAAAAAGGTCAAGGCGATCACCCGGTCGACATCGATGCCCATCAGGCGGCTTGCCCCCATATCGATGGACACCGCGCGCATCGCCTTGCCGTACATGGTGCGTGAGACAAAGGCCTGCATCCCTGCCATAAGAGCGATGGAGGCGGCCACCAGCACCATCTGCGTGTAGGTGATGTGAACGGTGGAAATGTCGACACCGGCAAAACCGAGATCCGTGTTGAAGGCGTAATGCCGCCCGCCCGTCAGGGCGAGTGCCGTACCGTTCAGCACCATCGACGCACCGAGCGCCGTGATCAGGATGGAGAGGCGCGGCGCATTGCGCATCGGCCGATAGGCGAAGCGTTCGATGACGACGCCGAGCAAGCCGACAACCAACATCGAAACCAGCAGGGCGCAGACCACGCCCAGCCAGCCGTTGCCAACCCATATGCCGACGAAGGAAAACACGATGAGGCCAACGAAGGCGCCGTTCATGTAGATGTCGCCATGGGCGAAATTCAGGAGCTTGATGACGCCGAACACCATGCTGTAGCCAAGCGCGATCAGGGCATAGAACGAGCCGACGATAAGACCGTTCACCAGTTGCTGAATAAGCAGGTCGAGCGTCATTGATGCTCCGGGGGCAGAATTGAAAAAGTCTTGCCTGGGCGCAGCGTCGGCGCCAGACAATCGGCGGTGACGCCGAGGCCGCCACAAGGCCTGCCTCGGCGTCAATCTGGTTCGCCTTTATTCGACAGCCACCCACTTGCCGCCCTTGGCGATCACCGGGCGGAAATTTGACGTCTGGAGCGTGTTCTTGTCGGTAAACTTGATTTCACCGGCAAGGCCCTTGAAGTCGCTTGCCTTGAGCGCTTCGATGATCGCCTTTTGATCCACCGACTTGGCCCGCGTGATCGCATCGGCGATCAAGTCGCCCACATCGTGGGAGAGCGCCGCATAGGCGCCGGCATCGCGGCCATAGGTTTCCTTGTACTTGGCCTTGAAGTCGGCCGCGCCGGACAGGAGGTCGACGGTGGGCGGGGACAACAGGTACACGCCCTCACCGGCCGAACCGGCGATTTCCAGATATTCCGGCGAATTGTTGCCGTCGCCCAGCACAATGCCGCCCTGGAAACCGGCCTGCCGAAGCTGCTTGGTGAGCAATGCGCCACCGGCATGATAGGCGGTCCAGAAGACAGCGTCGGCGCCGCTTGATTTGATCTTGGTGACGACCGCCGAATAATCCTGCTCGCCGGCTGTGGTGGTCTCCTTGGCGGCAATTTCGCCGCCTGCGCTCTTGAAGGCTTCGGCGGTCAGCTTGGCCAGGTCGGACGAATAGGCATCGCCTTCGTCCACGACCGCGATCTTCTTGAAGCCGTTCTTCTTGAAGAGTTCGACGGCCGTCGTCGCCTGCATGTCGCCGGTCGAATTGGCGAGGAAGGCATTGCCCTGATTGGCAGCGACCAGCTTGGTCGAATTCGCTCCGATGATGACGAATGGGATGCCGGCGTCACCGTAGATCTTCAACGTCGGCAAGACGGCGCCCGAACAGTAGCCGCCGACGATGGCAGTCACGCCTTCCGAGACAAGCTTGCTGCCTGCGGTCACCGCCTGCTGCGGATCGCAGGCGTCATCGGCGGTCGTGGTGGTGATCTTGTCGCCGTTGACGCCGCCTTTGGCGTTGACGGCATCGATCGCCATCTTCACGGCATTCTCCATATCCTGCCCTTCACTGGCCAGTTGGCCAGTCATGGGAGCCACGATGCCGATCTTGATGTCGGCAGCCGCGGCCATCGTGGTCAGAGCCAGCCCGGCAAGGGCGGTGGCACAAGCGAGCCTCTTGAAGGAAACAACCATTAATTCTCTCCATTTTCCCCTGTTGGCGCATCCAGGCGGCGTGCCTGAAATGCATTGTTTCGCCCCTCGGTTAGCTGCGGAGCGGTTATGTTGAGCAAGATCGCCAGCCGGCCACGCGATTTGTCACCGGCAAGGACTGACCCGGCAGATCAGTGACTGCCGCCGGAGGCCCGGGCATACGCCCCCTGGTAGCGGTTCTCCCGGATGCTCTGCATGATGTCGGCCTCGCGGCTTTCCTGCGCCAGGACGGCGGCCAGCAAGGCCGCGGCACCGTCGATTGGAAATGCCACGACGCCATCCTCGTCGCCCACGACGATGTCACCTGGACCGACGACCATGCCGCCTATGCAGACGGGAACATTAATGGCTCCCGGACCATCCTTGTACGGCCCGAGATGGATGGCCGACCGCGCGAAGCATGGAAACGGACTGCGGCCGATGGCACCGGCATCGCGGATGGCGCCGTCGATGACAATGCCTGCGGCGCCGCGCGACGCCGCGACACTTGTCATGATTTCGCCGACCAGCGCGCGGCCCTCATAGCCACCGCCATCGACGACGATGACGTCTCCGGGCTGCAACAGATCGAGCGCACGATGGATGAACTGGTTGTCGCCGGGACGGGTCCTGACCGTCAGCGCCCTCCCCGCCATGACGCCGCTCACCCGATGAAATGGCCGCAACCCGACAGCTCCGGGGACACGAGCGAGATTGTCGCTGATCAGTGGCGTCGCAAGAGCGCGGAACGCGTCTATCAGTTCGCTTCCCTGAGGTGCATCTGCCATCTCCCGTTCTCCCACTGTCGGTCCTCTTTTGTGAATATAGTATCCAATCACAATTAATTCGGCAGTGTCAACCGACTTGCGGATAGTCCTCTGAAAAAAGCAAAGACTGCCCAAAACCGCTGCGTGCCGGCCTAGTGCAGTCATCCGGCAGCCATTCATCCGGGCTTGCAATGGCGTCGAAGTTTAAGATAAGTTGGATAACATATCCATAAGCGTCGAAAATCGTAAAAGGGATTTGGATCGTGAAGCACGCAGGAAAAGTCGTGATCGTTACCGGGGCGGCACAAGGCCTGGGCCTTGCCTGCGCCGAGCGCTTTCATGCCGATGGCGCCAAGGTTGTGCTTGTCGACGTGCAGGCCGATCGCGGGCGCGAGCATGCCGAACGTCTTGGCGAGCGCGCCGTCTGGCTGTCCGCCGACCTTTCCGAAATCAGCAGGGACATGGCCGACGGCATCATTGCCAAGGCCATGCAAAGCTTCGGCGGTGTCGACGTGCTCATCAACAATGCCGGCATCATCCATCTGGACGATTTCGTCGACTTCCCCGAGGAAGCCTTCGACCTGGTTCAGCGCGTCAATCTCAAGGCGCCCTTCCTTCTCGGGCAGGCCGCGGCAAGAGCCATGATCGCGCAGGGACGCGGCGGCTCGATCATCAACATGTCGTCGATCAACGCCATTCTGGCCATTCCCAATTCGGTCGCCTATGCCGTGTCCAAGGGTGGCATCAAGCAGTTGACGGCGGTGATGGCCGTCGGATTGATCCCGCATAACATCCGCGTCAACGCCATCGGCCCCGGCACTATCCTGACCGACATGGTCAAGAGTTCCGTCATGGCCAGCGAAGCGCAGCGCCAGACCATCCTGTCGCGCACGCCGAGCGGCCGCTGTGGCGAACCTTCGGAGATCGCCAGTGTCGCTTCCTTCCTGGCCAGCGACGACGCCTCCTACATTGTCGGCCAAACCATCTATCCGGATGGCGGTCGCCTGATCCTGAACTATACGGTGCCGGTGAAGGACTGACCGCCCGTGGTTGCAGGTACGCCCAACATCAGTCTCGCGGGATCAGGCGCGCTGCTGCTTGATGGCGCGCAGGGGGCTTTCAATGATGCCACCCAGGAACTGGTCTGGGCGGTAGCGAATGCCGCGCTGAGCCTCAAGGGGGTGCGCGAGACCGTTCCCGGCATGAACAACCTGCTGGTGGTATTTGACCCGCTCGCTACGGACGCCCACAGCGTCGGCGGTCAGCTGATGTCGCTCTGGGCCGCCACCGATGCCCACGCGGTGACCGGCACGCATCATACCATTCCCGTCAGCTATGGCGGCGCGCGCGGCGAGGATCTCGCCAGCTGGGCCGCGCATTGCGGCATGTCTGTCGACGAGACCGTCAGGTGCCACGCGGCGGCCACCTACACCGTCGCCGCCATCGGCGCCATGCCGGGCTTTCCCTATCTGTCCGGTCTCGACCCGCGGCTGGCGTGGGCACGGCGCAGCACGCCTCGCCTCAAAGTCGCCGAGGGCGCCGTTATCATCGGCGGCGCGCAGGCGGGTATCATGCCGATGACAGCACCATCCGGATGGCACATCATCGGCCATACGGACGTGACGCTGTTCAAGGCCGGAGCGGAATTGCCCGTGCTGCTCAGGCCTGGAGACACGATCCGCTTCGCAATCGCAGGGATCGCGGCATGATCGAGATCCTCACCACCGGCCTGCCGAACACCGTCCAGGATCTCGGCCGGCCCGGCCATCTGGCGCTGGGGGTGAGCCATGGCGGCGCCATGGACACCCAGGCGCTGGCGATCGCCAATCTCATGCTGGGCAATGATCCCTCGGCTGCCGGGATCGAGGTCGCGCTTCATCCGTTCCGGCTGCGCGCGCATATCGACACCGCGGTCGCCATCACCGGCGCGGACTGCGCCGTCAGCGTCGGCGACCGGCCCTGCCCGCCCTGGTGGGCCATGGCGATCCGCGCCGGCGAGACCCTTATCCTCGAAGCGCCGCGCATCGGTGCCCGTTCCTACATCGCTTTCGCCGGCGGGCTCGATCTGCCGCCAGTCATGGGGTCGCGCTCGACGGATGTGAAAGGCAGTTTCGGCGGGCTCGCCGGACGCGGCCTGTCCCGCGGCGACCGGCTTGCGCTCAACCCTGCGCAATGCGGCCTTCCTGCGGGCGGGTTTGGCGCAGCGCTGGAGGAGCGGCGCGGCGCGGCGGACGGCGCGGCCTGCGCAATCGAATTGCGGGTTCTGCCGGCCGCCGAATTCGACGCCTTCACGCCGGAGGCCCAGGCGGCTTTCACCGGCAGCGAATGGAACATCACCAACGACGCCAACCGCATGGGATATCGCCTTTTCGGAGAGACGCTTTCCCTCCTCTCACCGCTGGAATTGCTCTCCCACGGCATCGTGCCGGGCACCGTCCAGGTGCCGCCGTCCGGCCAGCCGATCATCCAGCTTGCCGATGCCAACACGTGCGGCGGCTATCCGAAGATCGCTACGGTGATCGAAGCCGACCTCTGGCGGCTGGCGCAAGCGCCGGTCGGCGCGCACCTGCGTTTCTCAGCGGTCTCGATCGAAGCGTCGACGGAAGCGCTTCGCGCCAACCGGCAGCGACGTCGCGACTTTATCGCCGCCCGGAACCTCATCGTCGGCAAGCAGAGGGCCCCATGAAAATTCGCCCCTTCACGATCGAGATTGCCCAATCTGAAATCGACGATTTGAAGAAGCGCATCTCGAACTGGCGCGAGCCGGACCAATTGCAGGCGATAGGCTGGGCGCAGGGAACGGAATACGAAGAACTGCGGCTACTTATGCAGCACTGGCGCTCCGGCTTCGACTGGCGCAAGCAGGAAGCCGCCTGGAACATCCATCCGCACTACCAGACGGAAATCGGTGGCGAAACCATCCATTTCATCCATGCGCGCGCCGCTGTTGCGACCGGCAGAACGGTCATACTCACACATGGCTGGCCAGGCAGCGTCTTCGAATTTCACAGGCTGATCCCGCTTCTGACCGACCCGCTTTCGCATGGCGGAAGACAGGAGGACGCCTTCAATGTCGTGGCCCCGTCGATTCCCGGTTATGGCTTTTCGAGCCGGCCGACCAAGCCTGGTCTCAACCTGTTCACAATTGCCGACCTGTGGGCCGAGTTGATGAGCCGTCTCGGCTACAAACGATATCTCGCCCAGGGCGGGGATCTGGGCGCCGGCGTGTCGACCTGTCTGGCACACGCGCATCCCGACAGTCTCGCCGGGGTGCATCTCAATTTCATCCCCGGCTCATTCTCCCCTCCTCACGATGCAGGCCCGGACGGTGACTTGACATCGGAAGAACGCGCCTTCCTGGAACGGAAAGCCGGATGGGCGGATCTTCATGGCGCCTATGCTCATATTCAAGCGACGCGTCCGCAAACGCTTGCCTACGGGCTGACGGATTCGCCGGTCGGACTGGCAGCCTGGATGATCGAAAAACTCCGAGACTGGAGCGATTGCGACGGCGATCTGGCCAACGCCGCTTTTTCGCGCGACGACATGCTCGCCAACATCTCGCTCTACTGGTTCACCCGGACCGTCGCTTCGTCGATGCGCCTCTATTGGGAAACGCGCGCCCGCCCGCTTGCCTTCGCGCCCGGCACGGCGATCTACGTTCCGTTTGCGGTGGCGTTGTTTCCCAAAGAGCTGCCGATGCCGCCCAGGAGCTGGGTCGAACGCGTCTTCAAGGACATCCGCCAGTGGACAGCGATGCCGCGCGGTGGTCATTTCGCAGCCCTCGAGCAGCCCGCTTTGCTTGCACAGGATCTAAGAGCCTTTGCCAGTGGTCTGGATTTTTAACGGCACCTGCGTTTGCGCACAGCCATACCCGAAGGCCAGAAATGACCAACACCACGATCACTATCGATGCCCTGCATGAGCGCGTCGGTGCAATTTTCCGCAAGGCCGGACTGAACCCCATCCAAGCCAGCGCCATCACACGGGTCATCGTCGCGGCGGAACGCGACGCCTGCAAGTCGCATGGTATCTACCGGATCGAAGGCGCCCTGAGGACGATCAAGGCCGGAAAGGTGGAGCCGAACGCGGTGCCCGAGTTGTTGCCTCAAGACGCTCCCGCCCTCGTCAAAGTGGATGCGAAGCACGGTTTCGCCAACCCGGCCTTCGAACTGGGCCTGCCGGTGCTGGTCGAGCGGGCGCGCTCGTGCGGCATTGCCGCGCTCGCGATCAACGATGCGGTGCATTTTTCCGCCCTTTGGGTGGAGGTCGAAGCCTTGACCCAGGCAGGCCTTGCCGGCCTCGCCATGTGCCCGAGCTATGCCACAGTTGCTCCGACCGGCGGCAACGGACCGTTGCTGGGCACCAATCCTTTTGCCTTTGGCTGGCCGCGCGACGGACAGCCTTACGTTTTCGACTTCGCGACCTCGGTTGCCGCGCGCGGCGAGATCGAGCTGCACCGCCGGGCAGGCAAGAAGCTGCCGGAAGGCTGGGCCATGGATTCTGACGGCAGGCCAACGACCGATCCCGAAGCTGCCCTGGCGGGCGCCATGCTTCCCTTCGGCGGTCACAAGGGCTCCGCCATCGCGACGATGATCGAGCTTCTCGCCGGGATCATGATCGGCGACCTGACCAGCCCCGAAGCGCTCGATCTGCTCGGCACCACGACGCTTTATCCATCGCATGGAGAGCTGATCATCGCTTTCTCGCCACAGACTTTTTCCGCCGGCCGCCCCAGCAATCCGCTCGGCCGTGCTGAAGTCCTGTTCGAGGCGATCCTTGGCCAGGGCGCGCGCCTGCCTTCGCAGCGACGATTCATTGCCCGAGCAGCATCGGAGAGTGGCGGCATCAGCCTCTCGGCCCAGGAGATCGAACAGCTCGACCGTTTTCTCGAGCAAGGGCTGGACGGCGTTTGAAGCCATTCGTTCGCCTCGCTCAGGTTTAGTCATCAAGGGGAAAGGGAGAAAAAATGCGCTGGTCAAGAACATTCACGGTCGTCGGCTGCCATGCCGAGGGAGAGGTCGGCAATGTGATCACCGGCGGCGTCATGGACGTGCCCGGCAAGACCATGTTCGAGAAGAAGGAATATCTCCAGGAGCATATGGACGACATACGGGGGCTCGTTCTCTTCGAACCGCGCGGCGCGCCCTACGTCAACGCCAACATCATCCTGCCACCCTGTGATCGCTCCGCCGACCTCGGCTATGTGATCCTCGAAAGCACCGAATACCCGCCCATGTCTGGCTCCAACACCATCTGCGTCGCCACCGTGGCGCTGGAGACGGGTATGGTGCCGATGAAGGAACCCGAGACGCGACTGCGCATGGAGGCGCCGGCCGGCATGATCGAGGTGCGCTGCCTCTGCGAGAACGGCAAGGTGAAGCAGGTGGAGTTCACCAACGTGCCGGCTTTCACGTTCCACCTCGACACACATGTCGAAGTCGAGGGGCTCGGCATGATCACCGTCGACACCTCCTATGGCGGCATGACTTTCGCCCATGTCAATGCGCGCGCACTCGGTTTCGCTGTCAAACCCGACGAGGCCCACCAGATGTCGCTGATGGGCCAACGCATCAAGAAGGCGGTCAACGAGCAGCTCGAGGTCGTGCATCCGGAGAACGCGAAGATCCGCGACGTGTCCAACGTGATTTTCGAAGGCCCGATCGAGCGCATCGACGGGCGCGTGGAAAGCATCAACGGCACGGTGTGCCTGCATGGCAGGCTCGACCGCTCGCCGACCGGCACCGGCACCACCGGGCGGCTGGCAGTGATGTCTGCGAAAGGGCAGATCGCCAAGGGTGAGCTGTTCCGCAACAAGTCGATCATCGGGACCCATTTCGATTCCCGCGTGATCGCCAATGCGCGCGTCGGCGAGCGCGACGCCGTCGTGGTCACCATCGCCGGGCAGGCCTGGATCACCAGCATCGGCCAGTATGGCCTTGAC